>CAMYVQ010000008.1 GCA_947302435.1 uncultured Prevotella sp.
GGATTGGTGCGTTAGTTCAGTAGGTTAGAATGCCTGCCTGTCACGCAGGAGGTCACGAGTTCGAATCTCGTACGCACCGCAAGGTATAAGCTCATCGGAAACGGTGGGCTTTTTAATTTTGAAAGGTATGGAAAAGAAAATCGTTCTTTGTCTGCTGACATTTTGGTTGAATGTTGTAGTCTCCTTTGCCCAGGACAATACAAGCAACCTGACACTATATCGGGAATTTAAGCCAGCCGTTATCCAAATGACTGACGGTAAAGTGGTGAAGACTCCCTTTGCCAATGTGTTCTTGAAGAATGCAGCCTTGCTTTTCAAACGGGGTGATGTGACCATGGAGGCTAACATGGCTACCGTTCAGACGGTTGACATTGGCAATCATCATTTTGTGAAAATCAATAATATGTTGGCTTCTGAAGTCGATTCTGTCGGAAAAAACAAACTGTATTGTGCGACCTTGATTGATTTGGATTCCTATAAGGCAATGCTTCGCAACGATGTCAATATCACGAATCTATCCATCGGTGACCAGTTGAGTTACACTACAGTGGACTTGAGTCCGACAGAGGGAATGAAGCTTCCTCTCATCCGTCAGTTCTTCTATTTGTACAATGGCGAGATGATCCGTGTACACGAACGTGAGATTTCGCGTCGTCTGCCGAAAGAGAAGAAGCGCATGTACAAGACAGTGATTTCGATGGAGGACTTCAGTTGGGTGGATGCAGCAAGCCTGCTGAAACTCCTGAGATTCATTTCTGAGGAATAGGCGTGCGGTGCCCGAAATAGTATTGTCCGCGTTTGCGTGTGATGGAGCCGTAATTGATGGCATGACGCGGACAGTGGTGATAGCAAGCCAGGCAACAGGTGCATGATTGGTCATGCTTCCATGAGGGAAGATCCCCGTCGAAAGTCAAATCGCCTGTCGGACAGACTTTTTGGCACATCCCACAATGTATGCACTGATCTTTGTCGACGGTGAATTTCTTGTCGGTGACCATCCTCTTGTTGAAGTAGTTCCCGATGATATGGCTCATTGTCCAGGGCATTGCCCCTTTTACGGTATGCGTTACTCCTTCCGTTTCCGCTTTAATGAGCCTGATAAATGTGGCAAGCTGCTCTTTGGCTTTTTCTATCTTCGCATGTTCGCGTTCAGGGCTGTCCGTGTACATAAATGGTAGGCAGACATAGCTTTCGGGCATGACGAGTGAGAACACGCTTTTTGGGGTGGGGAGTCCGGCTTTTTCCAGGTCTTTACACAGGATTTCCATGGTTTTCCCAATGCTGTCACCGCAGGTGGTGAGGGCAAAGCAATAGTGCCCTTCTGCTTGGTTGATCTGTAGCCGGCTGATGAAATCCCGTACAATACGGGGCGGTTGCCAACCGTGGGTGGGAAAGCAATAGCCAATCACTTCACCTTCTTTCAGGTGGTAGTTACATTTGTTGTCACGCACTTCAGGTATGGAGACCAATTGCTCTCCAAGCGCTTCCGCAATGGACTTGGCAGCCCATTTCGTGTTACCTGTTCCAGAGAAATAGAATATCATGCCACAAAGAAACAACTTTTTGGTAAATCCCCACTTAGTAGTCATAAAGCTAAGTGGGGAAATTCTTTTATCGATAATATTAGAATGTTTTACTTGCTGAACCACGAGCTGGGGATACTCGTGCGCTCTGTCATCCAATTGGTGGTGGGGTCGACGGCAATCATCATTGGGGCCTCGCCGGTCTTGGGGAACGAGACTGTGTACATTTTGCCATCCTTACCGTTGGCATGGAAGGAGATGTTGTTTGCGTCGTAATTATAATCGGTAACCTCGAACTCTGCCAATGTTTTTTGGTAGTCGATGGTACCCTCGGTGTTGTACATCGTGGCGGTTTTGTATTCTGACTGACTCTTTACCCACTTGGTGTTGCCGATAACCAACTCAAAGTCCATCGTACCGCCCAGGGCGCGGATAAAGGCCTTGGTAGGAGCGGTGGTAGTGCTGCTAATCTCATCGCTGGTCTTTACACCATTCTCGGATGTTACCGTATGGGTATAGACGGTGTATTCCTCTACATCTACTACTACATCGTTGAAGTCGAAGTCGCCGATGGAACCCAAATCTTCAATCATATAGCGCTTGGCGCGGCAGGTTTTCACCTCATACTGGTTCTTGCTGATGATCTTTTCCTGAGGAACTGTGGGATTGCCCACAACAGCCAATACCAGGTCGTTGTAATCGTTGTCGCTACCAGCAATGGCATCCTCGATACCAATGTACTTGATGACAGGATTATCGGCCAGTTTAATACCGTCGAGTTCCATTTTTACGTTGTCAGGTACATCAATGTAAACGGCATGGCCATTGGTGGTACCTACAGTAGGAAGCTTTTCGTTTTTTTCGTTCCTCACATTGTCCAGATAAATCTCAATAGGTGAGCCCACGGGAGCCTCAATCTTAACACCACGCATGTTAACGGTCTTACCATCGGGTGTCGTCATACCGTTAATAGTCTGGAAAAAGTTATAATCCTTACTGAAAATAATAACAGGTTCTTCATTGCCAACCTTCACCTTCAAATCGTAGCGATTAAGACCACCGCTAAACAGGGGGAAGATATAGAACGAGTTGGATGGTGCAACTAATGCAACTTCATTGCCAACCCATTTTTTCTTCTCAGGTAACTCACTATTGATAGCGTTGAACAAGGCCGCATTCTTAGTGATGCCACTCTTGATAATAGCATAATCCCATTCTGGGTGATTATTAAAAGTGGTTATATCTAACTTCAAATTAGACACATCGCCCCAGTCAACACCTTTATCAAGAACTTGCACGCTGATGGCAGAGATGCCACGGGTGATAGCAAGGTTTTGCTCGCCTGAAGTGAAGTCCCACGACTGATTGGAACTAATCTCGCCATACTTGGCTACGAAATTTTTGGCAAATGCCTCTTTCTGTGATTCCCCATAAGTGGGGAACGACATGTCTTTTGTACACGATGATAAAGTAGCTAATAAAGCCAAACTTGCTGGAAGAACTAATGAACGGATTTTCATATTTAGTATGTTTAATAATTTTTTGCAAAAATACGGAAAACCCAGCAGTGTTTACATATTTGTTAAGGATTTTAACCCGTTTTGTTATATTTTAACCCACTTGATAGATTATCGTTACAAATTTTGTTTCCGGTTCATCGGCTATTTTTCCCGTTTCGCACACGGAGCAGGACTTGCAGAAAGCATTTGCTGCCCAAAAATTTGGTAGTGTGGAATATCTTTCGTATATTTGCCCATAAATATACAAATAACGGATGAAGCTGAATGTAAATTAAGACGGTGTGGACTAAACCCTGGACATTTAAGGAAGGCTTCCTCATTGGAGGAGGCCTTATCTTTGCAGGACTGATGCTGGAACTGAGCGTTGGCTCTGTGGTGTGGGAGGCGTTTGCTTGGCCTGCCAACGGGATTATTTTGGCAGGATGCCTGATAATCATCGCCCTTATATTTATATTAAGGAAGAAAGTGTATGCCTTCCAGTTTGTCGGCACATATCATGCGGCGATACCTGCGATGGTGTATGCTGTAGGACTGACGATCATCATGGGGCTGACGCGTCAGCAGGTAGGCGGCACATGGCTGAACAACATGTTGTCGTTCTGGCCTTTTGTGTTCATCTATGTGTATATAGACCTTATCTTAGGTTTGGTAATCCTTCGTCAAATCAGGACAGCGGTAGCCGCTCGACCTTGGTCGCTTGTTCCAAAGGTCTCAAGAAATTCTTCTCTCTTCACTCTCTTCTTTGACAGCTACAATACAAAGACACTGGTGCCTGCCCTGCTGAGTCCCTGGTTCGCGCCCCACGTCTTTGTCTATATCTTCGCATACACCCTGCTTGGCGTAGCTGCAGTGATGGCTATTTATCAGCTTCTGCCCCCTCGTTCGGCTTTGTCGCTTGGCTCGTCCAAGAACTTAGGGGGCATAGATGATCTCGTCTATGTCCACTATCGTCAGCTTCCTCGCCATCACGAACGTCTGGCTCTCTGGATGCTCATCGGCTCTTTCCTCCTCTTGCAGATGTGTTGGTGGGGCATTAATTACCTTCCTTCAGCCCAAGGTGTCAGTGTTCATACCTATTCGTAAGAAGTCGGCAATAATTTGTAAAATTGCATTCCAATTTAAATGATTTTAGATATTATGAAGAAGATTTTGGTTACAACGATACTGGTCATTGCAGCGGTGACGGCATCGGCACAAAGGCTACGAGTAGGCGAGCCTGGTTCGGGTAATAGGCAGCTGTTTGACTTCGGCTGGCAGTTTACACGGAATGGGAAGACCGTAACGGTGGACTTGCCGCACGACTGGGACATCTTCGAGGGCCCTCGTTCTGGCCAGGGGGCAACGGGTACTGGCGGCGGATGGTTCGAGGCTGGCAAGGGCGAGTACCGGAAACAATTCACAATTCAAAATTCAAAATTCATAATTGATAATTCTCTGGTCAAGCTTCACTTTGAGGGTGTGTATCAGAAGGCCGAGGTCTATGTGAATGGCCAAAAGGCTGGACAGCATCACTATGGCTATACGCCGTTCACTGTAGATATCACGCCATATTTGGCCTTACCCCAACTCCCTCTCCAAGGGGCGAAGGGAATGAATACTAACGAAGTCGTTGTAAAGGTAGATAATAGCGAACAGCCCAACTGCCGATGGTACTCGGGCTCAGGCATCTATCGCCATGTGTGGTTAGAGACGATACCTACGCTACATATTGCCGAGAATGGTGTGTTTGTTACCACACCCGAGGTATCGGCTGATAAAGCGACAGTAAAGGTTGAGGTAACGGTGCAGAACGAGGGCACAACTGAAAAAAATGGTATCGTTGAGGTAGAAGGGCAACAGAAAGAGGTATCGCTGAAAGCCGGTGAAAGCAAGGCCATTAGCTTTACCTATACCATCAACAATCCCAAGTTGTGGTCACCAGATTCGCCATACCTCTACACCACGAAAGCTACTATAGTAGCCCCCTCGGGGGCAGAAGAAGGGGTTTCTGTTAAATTCGGAGTGCGTACCTTCTCGTTCGATGCTGAGCGGGGCTTTGTGCTCAATGGCAAGCCGATGCTTATCAACGGTGCCTGCGTACATCACGACGACGGCGTGTTGGGCGCGATGGCTTTTGACGATGCTGAAATCCGCAAGGTGCGCCAGATGAAGGAGGCGGGCTTCAACCTGATTCGTACCTCCCACAATCCCACCACCCGTGCCTTCCTCGATGCCTGCGACTCGATAGGAATGCTCGTCATCGACGAGGCTTTCGACGGCTGGCGCACACAGAAGAATCCCTACGACTACTCCACTGTCATCGACTCCTGCTTCCGCCAGGACATCCATGCGATGGTGCTGCGTGACCGCAACCATCCGAGTGTCATTTCATGGAGCATCGGCAACGAGGTCATCGAACGCAAGGACATCCGCGTGGTCTATACCGCCCGGCAGATGAAGCAGGCCATCTACGAATATGATACGACGCGGCCTGTGACTGAGGCTCTCTGCGCCTGGGACAGCGATTGGGAAATCTACGATCCGCATGCCGAGGTGCTTGACGTGGTGGGCTACAACTACATGCTCTTCAAACATGCCAGCGACCATGAGCGCGACCCGAAACGTGTCATTTGGCAGACAGAGAGCTATCCGCGTGATGCCTTCCGCAATTGGGCTATAGTGAATGACTTCCCCTACGTCGTAGGCGACATCGTGTGGACGGGCCTTGACTATCTGGGCGAGAGCGGCATCGGTCGTAACTATTATAAAGGTGAGCGCGAGGGTGAGTCGTGGATTGAGGGTGGACAGCCCGAATGGCACGGTGCTCCCTGTGGCGACATCGATATCACTGGCTGGCGCAAGCCTATCAGCCACTATCGCGAGATACTGTGGAAAAGTGAAGAGTTAAGAGTTAAGAGTGAAGAATTTCTTGAGACCTTCGGAACAAGCGACCAAGGTCGAGCGGCTACCGCACTTTATATGGCCGTTCGCGAACCAAACGGCTACCACGGTGAGATACACACCACAATGTGGAGCGTATGGCCCACATGGGAGTCGTGGACATGGCCAGGATGGGAGGGAAAGCCCGTCGAAGTGGAGGTTTATACTAAGGCACCAGAGGTAAAACTCTATCTGAATGATAAGCTCATTGGCACCAAGAAGGTGAGCCGCGAGACCGAATTTAAGGCGGTCTTCACTGTGAATTATGAGCCAGGCACTTTACGTGCAGAAGTATCCACTCCCCTCTCCCCGAGAGAGGGGGCGGGGGTGAGGCTTCAGACAGCCGGCGAACCAGCCCGTTTGCGCCTCACCCCTGACCGCACCGTGATGACAGCCGATGGCCAGTCGCTTACTTTCGTCACCGTCGAGGTTCTTGACAAGCAGGGAACACTCGTCCCCGAAGCTGCCATCCCCTGTGAGGCTACCATCAAGGGAGCTGGTACGCTATTTGCCTTCGCTTCTGCCGACCTGAAGGATACGGAACCCTATACCTCGCCTCATGTAAAAACGTGGAAGGGCCGCGCACTCCTCGTTGTCCGCAGCACACAGCAGAAAGGCTCCGTCAGTGTGACCATCAAGAGCACACTGCCCACCGCCAGTCTGTCACTGAAGAGCAAGTAACAATGACGACTATGAGATATTTCATTACCTTGAGCTATGACGGTACTCGTTTTCATGGTTGGCAGATTCAGCCAAACGGAATCTCTGTCCAAGAAGAGTTGCAGCGAGGGCTGTCTTTGCTTCTGCGACAAGAGATTTCCGTGACGGGAGCTGGGCGGACGGATGCTGGGGTACATGCCCGTATGATGGTGGCTCATTTCGATTACGAAGGTGAGGTGGATGGGAAACAACTGACTTATAAGTTGAACAAACTGCTACCTCAGGACATTGCAATCCAGAAAGTAGAGCAAGTCGAAGATGATATGCATGCACGTTTCTCAGCCGTTTCGCGCACTTATCATTATTATATCCATACTGCCAAGTCGCCTTTCCATCGTCATTATTCCTGTGAACTACATTATCCGTTAAATTTTGAGTTGATGAATGAGGCGGCTCGGATGCTGTTGGAGTATGAGGATTTTGGGGCTTTCTGCAAGTCGCATGCCGATGTGAAGACCACCGTTTGTTATGTCACCGTTGCCCGATGGCATCAGACTTCACCTGATACATGGTACTTTGAGATAACCGCCAACCGTTTTCTTCGCAATATGGTTCGCGCTGTTGTCGGCACTTTGATAGAGGTGGGGCGCGGTCGCTTGTCGCTTGATGAGTTCCGTCGGGTGATAGAAGGGAAAAGACGTAGCGATGCAGGTGAGTCGATGCCCGGCAATGCCTTGTTTTTAGAACGGATAGAGTATTAGAGTGATACTTTTTGTGTTTTTTATGTAAAAGTCTGAATATTAAGAAAGTAAATATATGTGGTTAATCTTGGCGTTTATGTCGGCAGCCTTTCTTGGCATCTATGATTCCTTGAAGAAAAAAGCCTTGAAGAACAATGCGGTCATTCCTATTTTGTTCTTGAACACACTGTTCTCTTCCTTGCTGTTTTTACCCTTTATTGTTTTAAGCGCAACCACCCAAGTGCTTGATGACACGGTCTTTCATGTGGCTTCAGGCGGATGGGAAATGCATAAATATATTTTGCTGAAATCGCTGATTGTGCTGTCGAGCTGGGTACTTGGCTATTTCGGTATGAAGCATCTGCCGCTGACCATCGTCGGTCCCATCAATGCCACACGACCGGTAATGGTGTTGGTGGGTGCTCTGTTGTTCTTCGGCGAGCGGCTTAACATGTGGCAATGGATTGGTGTGTTGCTGGCCGTCGCCTCCTTTTTCTTGTTGAGCAGAAGTGGGAAAAAAGAGGGAATTGACTTCAAGCATGACCATTGGATCTATATGATTGTCGGAGCTGCCATTATGGGGGCTGTGAGCGGACTCTATGACAAGTATCTGATGGCTCCTTCCGCAGAGGGTGGGGTGGGGCTTGACCGCATGATGGTGCAGTCGTGGTACAATATCTATCAGTGTGGCATGATGCTCGTCATGCTGTTACTACTATGGTGGCCCAAGCATGAGAGTACTACGCCCTTTCACTGGGAATGGGCCATCGTCGGTGTCAGCCTTTTCCTCTCAACGGCAGACTTCATGTATTTCTATTCTTTGTCGCTTCCTTCTGCCATGATCAGTGTCGTGAGCATGGTTCGTCGCGGTTCGGTGATTGTGAGTTTCCTGTTTGGTGCGCTTTTCTTCCATGAAAAGAATCTCAAGGCAAAGGCTTTCGACTTGGCATTAGTGTTGCTTGGCATGCTTTTCCTCTATATAGGAAGTCGTTAATTGCCCGTTGTTGAATGATGTTGATGGCCATTTCTGATACAAATCTTATATCAAAAGAGGTTTTTTTGTGAAAAATAATATGTTTTTCCATTGCCATTTCAAAAAATAGTTGTAAATTTACACCCAAATTTCGAACAATAACTAAAATATTAATTCAAATCCATTAAAAATGAGAACACTTAAAGGTTCGTTTTTATGCATTGGCGCAGCTGCGCTGATGCTTGTGGCGTGTGACCAGAAGCCAGTTGCTACGCTGACCCTTTCAGGTCTTGATGCCGCTAAGTTCGACACAGTGATTAACGAAAAGCCCGTGAAGCTCTACACGCTGAAGAATCAGAACGGCATGGAGGTGTGCATCACCAATTATGGCGGACGTGTAGTCAGTCTTGTGGTCAACGACAAGGATGGCAAGCCTACCGACGTGGTGCTTGGTTTCGACAACATCGCCCAGTATGCCGACACGCTGAACACGCCTACCGACTACGGTTCAAGCGTAGGCCGCTATGCCAACCGTATCTGTGACGGCAAGTTCACCCTCGACGGTGTGACATACCAGCTCCGTCAGAACGATCCCCATGCCGGTGATACCCGCGTTCATTGTCTGCATGGCGGCGGTGCTACAGGCTGGATGAATCAGGTATATGACGTTCTGGAGGCTAATGATTCGCTGATCAAGCTGCAGATTACTGCTGCCGATGGTGAGAACGGTTTCCCTGGCAACGTTGTGGCAACAACAACCTATAAGGTGACTGCCGACAATGTGCTTGACATCGTCTGGGAGGCTACAACCGACAAAGCCACCATCATCAACCAGACCAACCACAACTACTACAACCTCAGCGGCGATTTGGAGAACCCTGCCTACGACCAGGTGCTCTATGTGAATGCCGACAGCTTCACCGAAGCAGACTTCAGCTATATGCCGACCGGCAATATCCTCCCTGTGGAGGGTACGCCGATGGACTTCCGCACGCCTCATGCCGTAGGCGACTCTATCAAGTCAGAGTATAGCCAGACGAAGAATGCCCACGGTTATGACCACAACTGGTGTCTGAACACCGCTGGCGACGACACGCAGGTGTGTGCTTCGCTCTATAGCCCCAAGAGTGGTATCTTCATGGAGATGTTCACCAACGAACCGGGCGTTCAGGTCTACAGCGGCAACTTCCAAGGTGTCGGTGGTGAGGAGAACGTTGTGCGCAAGCTTGGCAAGAAATATCCCCAGCATGTAAGCGTTTGCCTTGAGAGCCAGAAATATCCCGACTCTCCCAACCATCCAGAGTGGGCAAGTCCCGTAGTAACTCCTGAAAAGCCTTACTACAGCCACGCTGCTTACAAGTTTTCAATTAAGTAATTCTAAAAAATAAAAGACTAAAACAATGGATTGGAGTTCACATGAATTTATCTGGCTCGACTGGGCAATTCTCGCCATCGGCCTGTGTGGTGTGGTAGCAGCTGTTTGGTATGCTATCTGGAAAGACAAGAAAGCCCAGCAGGGCGAAGACTCGTCAGCTTACCTCTTCGGTAAGGGCGAGCCTTGGTATGTTATCGGTATGGCCATCTTTGCCGCCAACATCGGTTCCGAGCACTTGGTTGGTCTGGCCGGTACGGGTGCCAAAGACGGTGTAGGCATGGCCCACTGGGAGATGCAAGGATGGATGATTCTTATCCTCGGCTGGCTGTTTGTTCCTTTCTATCAGCTGCTGATTACGAAGATGGGCAAGATTATCACCATGCCCGACTTCCTGAAATTCCGCTATACCCAGCGTACAGGTTCTTGGTTGTCTATTATTACCCTCGTTGCGTATGTGCTGACAAAGGTCAGTGTGACCGCTTTCACGGGTGGTATTTTCTTCAAGTACCTGCTTGGACTTGACTTCTGGGTAGGAGCCATCGGACTGATTGCAATTACTGCCGTCTTTACTGTATTTGGCGGTATGAAGGGTGTAATGACGCTGTCTACCATTCAGACACCTATTCTTATTATCGGTTCTTTCCTCGTGCTCTTCCTTGGCCTTTCAGCCCTTGGCGATGGAAGTATTACGGCAGGTTGGGAGAACATGATGGCAGCTTGTAATGCAGCACATGAAGGTTACGGAACCACACACATGTTCCATACCGATCCGGGTGACCCCATGTATCCTCAGTTCCCTGGTTTTGTGGTGGTGGTTGGTGCATGTATCATCGGTTTCTGGTACTGGTGTACCGACCAGCATATCGTTCAGCGTGTGCTCGGTCAGGTTCCAGGCGAGGACAACAAGGACGTGATTGCCCGTGCTCGTCGTGGTACTATCGCTGCAGGCTTCTTTAAGATTCTCCCTTGCTTCATGTTCTTGATTCCTGGCATGATTGCTTATGCTCTTTCGCAGAATCCTGACAGTGGTATTGTTATGGATATCACAAACCACGAGTCTACCGACGGTGCTTTCGCCATGATGGTTAAGAACATTCTTCCTGCAGGTATTAAGGGTATTGTGACCATTGGTTTTGTTTGTGCCCTTGTCGCTTCGTTGGCAGCCTTCTTCAATAGCTGTGCTACGCTCTTTACAGAGGACTTCTATAAGCCCATGAAGAAGGGTAAGAGTGAGGAACACTACGTATTTGTTGGCCGTATGGCTACTGTAGTTGTTGTGATTCTTGGTTTGGCATGGATGCCTGTGATGATGTCAATGGGCAACCTTTACAGCTACTTACAGGATATTCAGTCTTTGATTGCTCCGGCTATGGTTGCCGTATTCACGTTGGGTGTCTTCTCTAAGAAGATTACGCCGAAGGCAGGTGAATGGGGCCTTATCGGTGGCTTCCTCATTGGCATGGTTCGTCTTGTGACCAATGTCGTAACCGATTCTGGTAAAGCCGTCATGGATGGTGCTTTCTGGGAGAATACCACATGGTTCTGGCAGACCAACTGGCTTGTGTTCGAGTGCTGGCTGCTGGTGTTCATCATCTGCCTCATGGTATGCGTGAGCTTCTTCACGCCTGCTCCCTCACAGGCTCAGGTCGATGCCATCACCTTCTCTTCCGACTTCAAGAAGAGCATCCGTGAGAGCTGGGGCGTTTGGGATATTGTCGGCACGCTGGTCGTTGTAGGTCTCTGCGCCTGCTTCTATGCATACTTCTGGTAATTATAGCCGTTAGGGTGCAAGAAATGACATACTATAGCGAACATTCTAAAGTCTGGGTGTCGGTCGACTGTATCATCTTCGGATTCGATGAGAACAAGCTGAAGGTGCTTATCGGCCGCCGCCAGATGGATCCTGGAAGAGGCGAGTGGAGTCTTTACGGTGGCTTCGTTGCGGCGGATGAGAGCCTTGATAGCGCAGCCGAACGAACGCTGACCGAATTGACGGGCATGAACCATGTCTTCATGCGTCAGGTAGGTGCTTTTGGCAATGTGGATCGCGACCCAGGCGAACGAGTGATCTCCGTTGCCTACTATGCTCTTATCGATGTGAAGGACTACAGTGAGAAGCTGCGTAGGGAATATGGATTGGAATGGGTGAATATCAACGAACTTCCCCGGCTTTATTCTGACCATAATGAGATGGTGATGAAAGCCTGGCAGCTCATGAAGCAGAAAATGCGGACGGAGCCCATCGGCTTCCGCCTGTTGCCGCAGCTGTTCACGCTCACCCAGCTTCAGCGTTTGTATGAAGCCGTAGGGTGCGAGGAAATTGACAAGCGCAATTTCCGCAAACGCATCAAGGAAATGGACTTTATCGAGAAGACTGAGCTGATTGACAAGCTTAGCTCCAAGCGTGGCGCCTACCTCTACCGCTTTAATAATAAGGCATTCAGAGAAGATTCAAACTTTAAACTATAAGATACTATGTTAGAAGAACTTAAACAAAAGGTGTTCAAAGCCAATCTGGACCTGGTGAAACAGGGACTGGTTATTTTCACATGGGGCAACGTCTCTGGTATCGACCGTGAGAAAGGGCTCGTAGTCATCAAGCCTTCGGGTGTCAGCTATGACGACATGAAGGCTGAGGATATGGTAGTTGTCGACCTCGAAACAGGAAAGGTTGTTGAGGGCGATCTGAATCCTTCAAGCGACACGCCCACACACCTCGTACTCTACAAGGCATTCCCCAACATTCAGGGTGTGGTACATACGCACAGTACATACGCTACGGCCTTTGCACAGGCTGGCCGTGACATCCCCAACATCGGAACGACCCATGCCGACTATTTCTACAAGGATATTCCTTGTACACGCGACATGACGAAGGAAGAGGTGGAAGGACAGTATGAGTTAGAGACAGGAAACGTCATCGTTGACGAGATACTGAACATCCGCAAGATCAATCCCGACCATACGCCTGCCGTCTTAGTGAAGAACCACGGTCCTTTCTCATGGGGAACTTCGCCCGACAATGCTGTCTATAATGCCAAGGTGATGGAGCAGTGCGCCAAGATGGCCTTCGTGGCCTTCTCGGTGAATCCCAGCCTGACGATGAATCCGCTGCTGGTTGAGAAGCACTACAACCGCAAGCATGGTCCCAATGCCTACTACGGACAGAAAAAGAAGTAAGCCAATACAAACCAAGTAATAAAGACCCGAGCCCTGTTACGGTCCTCCCCTTCGGGGGAGTTAGAAGGGGGCCAAACGTTATGTTCAAAAATTATGAGATTTGGTGGGTAACCGGCGCACAGCTCCTTTACGGAGGCGACGCAGTGGTTGCAGTTGATGGACACTCAAAGGAGATGGTCGAAGGACTGAATGCCAGCGGCAATATCCCCGTGAAGATTGTTTATAAAGGCACGGCCAACAGTTCTAAGGAAGTAGAGCAGGTGATGCTGGCTGCCAACAACGAGGAGAAGTGCATTGGTATCATCACTTGGATGCACACCTTCTCGCCTGCCAAGATGTGGATCAAGGGCCTGCAGGCTCTGAAGAAGCCCATGCTGCACTTCCACACCCAGTACAACGCCGAGATTCCCTGGGAGACCATGGACATGGACTTCATGAACCTGAACCAGAGTGCCCACGGCGACATCGAGTTCGGACACATCTGCACCCGTATGCGCGTGGCCCGCAAAGTGGTTTGTGGCTACTGGAAGGACGAGGCTGCCCAGAAGCAGATTGCCGTATGGGCTCGCGTGGCTGCCGGCGTGGCCGATGCCCACAACGTGCGCTGCCTGATGTTCGGTATGAACATGAACAACGTGGCTGTGACCGACGGCGACCGTGTTGAGTTTGAACAGCGCATGGGCTATCATGTGGACTATTATCCCGTATCTTCATTGATGGACTATTTCAAGAAGGTGAAGAACGAAGAAGTGGATGCCCTTGTTGAGGAGTACAAGAAGCTCTACACCATCAAGATCGACGAGAGCGGTGAGGAGGTCTATTGGCAGAAAGTATGGAATGCTGCCAAGGCTGAGATTGCCCTGCGTCGTGTATTGAAGGATGAGGGTGCTACAGCCTTCACCACTAACTTCGATGACCTTGGCGATGCCGACATCGACGATCCCAATTTCTGCGGCTTCGACCAGATTCCCGGCCTTGCTTCGCAGCGCCTCATGGAAGAGGGCTACGGCTTCGGTGCCGAGGGCGACTGGAAGACTGCTTGCCTCTATCGCACGCTTTGGGTCATCCAGCAGGGTATGCCTATCGGCTGCTCGTTCCTTGAGGACTACACGCTGAACTTTGCCGGCGACCGCTCGTCGTGCCTGCAGAGCCACATGCTCGAGGTTTGCCCGCTGATTGCTGTCGACAAACCCAAACTGGAGGTTCACTTCCTCGGTATCGGCATCCGCAAGCAGCAGACCGCCCGTCTCGTGTTCACCTCGAAGGTGGGCCGTGGCATCAAGGCTACTGTTGTTGACCTTGGCAACCGCTTCCGCCTGATTTCTCAGGAGGTGGAGTGCATCGAGCCGAAACCCATGCCCAACCTGCCTGTGGCTTCTGCCCTTTGGGTTCCCCAGCCAAGCTTCGAGATTGGTGCCGGTGCATGGATTCTCGCCGGTGGTACCCACCACAGTGCCTTCTCCTACGACATCACCGAGGAGTACTGGGAAGACTTTGCTGAGATGCTCGGCATTGAGTATGTGAAGATTAACAAGGATACCAAGACCTACGAGTTCAAGCAGCAGCTGCAGAACAACGAGGTGTACTACATGCTGAACAAGGCACTGAAGTAAGACTACTTGGTTGAACAAGCCTAAAATGATGAGGAGCACCCTGATGGATGCTCCTCATTTTTCATCTCAATATAATTTCGTTGGACTCACGTTACAACACGAAATCGATGCCGACAACCATTCGCGGATGGCTCTTCAGGAAATCTTCCCCCATATATACAACGTTCAGTTCTTGCGCGTGTAGTAGAAGCCAGCCGCAATGTCGGCATCCTGGTCGAACTTCCACGAATGGATGGCACCTATCATGGGGGTCAGGCTGTCGCCGTTTTTCAAACCGATGGAATAACCCACATATTCGTAATTGGAGAAGGTGTTGTCAGCCCCATCGTTGACAATCCACCAAGTGTTGGTACACCAGAACAGGCGGCCATCGCCTGAGATGGCACCATTCATGTAGAGGGCTGATGTCAGGTAAGAGAACTTGAAGCTGTCGTTGAGGTTGAAGGAAGATGTTGCCTCTGCACCGATGTTATACCATTTGCTGATGTTCAGTCCATAGCGGACGAGTGCTCCCCAGTAGGCGCAGTTCAGCCCTGTGTACAGATCCATGCCCGTGGCAAAGTGGTCGCCCAGTCCGTATTGGAAGGTGGTATAAGTCTCCTGCTTGTTGATGCCCGGACGGGCTTTCACAGACGAATAGCCATAAAGCTTGCCATCGCCCACGGTTCCTGCATAATAGGGAATCTGTGCGAAGGCCTTCATGAGCAGAGCAGCCCGATGGCAAAAACAACAGCTTTCTTCATTCCTTTATCTATCGATTGTTTATCGTTTCGGCACTTCCAGAATGATGCGGCAGCCCTCCTTGTAGTCGGCATCGTAGATAAACTTGCCGCCCATGCCGACGAGATGTCGCTTGCAAAGAGGCAGACCGAGACCGAGTCCTTCTGACAGGTTGTCGACCTTCATGAAGGGCTTGAAGATTAAGTCTTTGAACTTCATGGGCGGCATTCCGGGACCGACATCTTCTGTTATGAAACGTATGGCGTCCGGTGTCTGTGTGATGCGTAACTGGATATGCTGACCATCCGAGTATCTGGCGGCATTGTACAGCACTTCCCTGATAGACAACATCAAGTACTGTTGATTGGTCTGCACCAAACAGTTATCGGGGATCTCGGTCTCAAAATGCACTTTCTCGTCGGGGAAGAGACCTTGGATATATTCGATGCAGTCGCGTGCCACCTGATTACACGAAACCTTGTCGCCGCACTTATACAATGCACTATTGGAAGCCTGCGCATCCGAGCTATCGAAGAGCATGAGCAGCATGCGGCGCAGGGCATTGGTCTGGTATTTCAGCTTGTCGGTGATGTGTTCCAGCTCCTCTTCAGGCATGGCCAGACTGTCGTTCATCGAGTTTGCACACTCCTGTATGCTCTCTAACGGTTTGCGTACTTGGTACAGAACATGCGACATGAACAGGTTCTTCCTTCGGATGGCCTCTTCAGCCTTTTCCACTTTGTCTTCCTCCTCCACGTCGTATTTCTTGATTTCCAAAGCCGTTTGCTCAATGCGACCCATATATGACATGATGGACTGCTGCATGGATGAGAAGCTGTTCTGGAGTTCTGCCACGGCATCGTTTTTGTTGGAAAGGGGGATGGTCTGGTCATACTGGCCATTCGTGATTTTATCCGTTATGTTCAATAGCTGATTGATGGGGGTGATGGTCTTTCGCACAACACGGTAACACAGCCAGAGGATGACAATCATTCCAACAATGATGAGTACGATGATAACGTAAATCTGGTGATTATAGGAACTCATTACCTCGTCTTCATGGAAGACCAGCGCGAGACTCCAGTTCGTACCCGGTATGGCATTGTAGCAAACATGACAGTAGTTGTCACCGAGCATGAGATGCGTAGTGCCACTCTTGCCAGCTGTCATTTCGTGTCCCAAGGCTATCAAGTCGGCATCGCTGGTGGCATCTGCATTCATGAAAATGGTTTTCTTGAAAAGCAGGTCGGAATCAGGATGAATCAGATAGCGGCCGTCGTTTCCAAGGAGCGTGAAATAGGCACTGGAATACGGGCACTTGAAGTTCTGGACAATCTTGGCCAGATCGGTGAACGAGAACTCTACGGTCATGATGCCTGTCAGTCGACCGCTCTTGGCATGCAGTGGTAGGCTGAAGGATGCGGTCGCGTCTTTGGTGTCAAGTCCTGTGTCGATAAAATCACTGAACGGGTTGATCCAGACTGCCTTGTTGGCACTGCGTGCGTGCTTGTACCAATTCCTGTTGATATAGTCATAGTCTGTTTCACGGACTGTAAAAACCGTGTCGCCGTTGTTGACCGTATAGACTGAGAATAAGCGGCCTATCTGTGGGAATATGTCAGGTTCGGCACCCACGGTACAACTGACGATGCTTTTGTTGCGTGCTACGATGCGCTGCGAGATGGACTGTAGCGAATCGGGGGTGAAATTCTCTTCCAACAACCATGCGTTGGACTTTGCGGAGTTTTCCACTACGTTCATATAGTTGACCACGCGCTTCAAAGCCGTGTTCAGGATGCTGTTGGCATCAACGACTGCCTCCTGACGGATGAGATTGCGCGACATGACGTAGAAGGTGCCCAGCGAAAGAATGAAGATAACGGTACTCACCAAGATGATACCGAGGCAGAGCTTGCGTGAAAGGCTGTATTGTGTTTTAATCATGGGTGGTTTCGTTTTCGGCAGTGTCCAACATGTTGTTAATCAGTACGATGACTGTTTCACTCTTTTTGTTAATGGTATCTATCACAAGACTTATCTCCTCGGGGGCGAAAGTGCGATAGTTGTTGCAGAGGGTTTTGACACACCGCTCTATGTCGGCAGTGGGTGCAAGCATCTTGTCGGTGACAAAGTGGAGGAAGAAGGTCATCATGCGGTCAACGCTCTGCTGTTTGGCATGAACCTCATGCATCACTTCGCGATGTCTTTTCAGTTTGCCCGTCATCTGCTCCAGTTCGCTGACATGGTTTGTTAGCGACTGTTTCATGAGCTGGAGATGCTGATACAGTAGTCCGATCTCGTCGTTGCGCTTAACATCGGGTATGGGGTCGTCGTAATGGCCTGCGGCTATGCGCTTCGTGATATGCGTCAGCTGGCGCAGCGACTTCATCTGCTGACGGAGCACAAATCGGCAGATCAGATAGAACAGCACTAAACTTATGACGGAAATCATGAGTACTAATCCTACCAGCTTACTGAAGGCATTGAAAATCTCATCCTCGGAATAAACGATGCCGATGCTCCAGTTGAGCTTCTCCATTGAGCGGCTTGGCACTTCGACTTGCCTGAATGGTTTGTAGAATACACACCAGTCTTGCCCGTCAAGACTGAAAGACATAAAGCCCTCTTCGCCTGCCAGTGCCGATTCGGCAACCTTGCGCACAGAAGGGTTGACTCCTCCCTCTGTTTGTGTGAACACTGTCTGGTTGATGAGTTTGTCTGGATCGGGATGTACGATAAACGAGCCATTGCTTCCTATCATGACAGTGTACCCGTGGGGGGTAGGCGTGCCGGCGACCACATACTTTGAAAACTGCTTGACAGACAGGTCGGCCACCAACACGCCCACGCGCTCCTGTTTCTGGTTGACAATGGGCAGACTGAAAGAAAGGGTGACACCCTCGTCTTCCTCTTCTGGCAGTGGGTCAGTCCAATAGGGGCGTCCGGTGGTCATCGGTATGTTATACCATGGGTGCTCAGTATAGGGTTTCTTGCCGAATTTATTCGACGTGACAAGAGTTGATGCACCTTTTTTCTTCACGATGCCGCCCTTGTGGTGGGTGTAGGTCATGAACAGTTTGCGGTCAGGGTAATAATCTGGCTTGAAGCAGATGGCACATCCCACGATATAGGGGTTCGATTCCACTAATTGTTTAGCGTAGGTGTGCATGCGTTCGGGCTTGTCCAAGTTAGCCAGCACTTCGCTGTAGATGTTGCCGGTCGACTGTTCCACACTGACAAGAATATTGTCGACATGGTACACTGCACCTTCCAGCGCCTCTTCGGCATCGAGTATGGCCTCCTGATGCAATGCCTGGTATGAAAACCAGGCCATTGTCGTCAATGATGCCGTGAGAAGTAACACGATACCGCAAATCACAATCAGGTTCAACCGAACCGAAGGTGGAGAAAATAAAGTCTTAGTTAGTTTGTGCATATTCATCAATGTTTTTGTCTGCTAAATTATTTCTTCCTGTAGGCAATCCATACCATCAACATACCGATAGCGGCTACCAGCAGATGAGCAAGACCTACCTTTTTCAGTATCTCAAAGAAATCGTGCTGCGGAGCCACAATGGCCACCGACCAACCGACATGTTCTATCGGACCGTAATAGACAGTACACGATTCACCGTTGACTTGCATTTCGGCGACTCCGCTTGTTTTCTTCTGCAGGTCTGAAAGGAATTTTTTGTCGGTAACCTTCAGCTGTTTACCCTCAGGATGCGCGATACAGCTACCGTCACGGTTGAGAACCACTGTATAGAAATCGCGTTCCTTCAACAGGTCATACAAATTCAGCTGCTTGTCGTACTTGACCGTCGTGTCTATCTTTTGCAGTTCATCGGTCATCCACTCGAAGGTAATATCGGCACCGCATACGCAGATTAATTGCCATCTGGAGTTGTAGATGGGTTTGACAAACGTAGTGTAGTGGCCGCTGATGTTTGTGCCGTCATAGTAATAATAAGGTTTCGACCAGAAGCTGTCACGCCCATCCTTTGCACGGACATACCAGTCGGACTTGGTATAGTCATGGTGGACTGAACCGACTTGGGTCATTACGTATTCACCCGTGCTGTCACTCTGGTGTACGTATGGCTCAAACCATGTTCCCTTTTCAGGAAAATAGTCAGGAACGAAGGCTGCAAAATAGCCTTTCACCTCAAGATTCAGATCGGCTTTGCTTTCCAACGCCTTGATCACGGCTTCAGGCGAATCCAAATGGTTGTTTACTTCGTCAAACACGTTTTTGGCGTTCATTTCCATACCCCAGGCAGTCTTGGCTATCTTTTCCGAAGCCAGGTTCTTGATGCCCACATAATGTGTGTGGAAATCGGACTTCAGGCACAGATAGAAGGCGGTAAACGATATGGCTGTGATGATTGCGATGACCGAGAGTGCGGTCAGCAGCAATTTAAGTGACGGCTTAAAAGAAGATGTCGTAGACATTTTTATGTGTTTTAAGTTGTCAGTGTGTAAATTTTAATTTACAAAGTTATCAATTTTTCCAATACATTCCTATTCTTTTATCAATTATTTAAACATGTTTAACGCTATTTCTCCCGAAAGACCGCCTCTGAATATTATGCGTGAAAATATATTGAATTATTTGGCCATTTGAGGAAAATGAGTTACTTTTGCAGTCAGAAACCCCTAAAACTTAACAAACAATGACTACAAAACAAACCATTGAGGCCGGAAAGGCCATTTTGGGAATCGAATTTGGTTCCACACGTATCAAAGCCGTACTGATCGACGAAGAAAACAAACCCATTGCGCAGGGAAGCCACGAATGGGAGAACCAGCTCGTTGACGGTTTGTGGACTTACAGCACCGAAGCCATCTGGTACGGTCTGCAGGACTGCTACGCCGAACTGCGTAAGGACGTGCTGAAACAGTACGACTGCGAGATAGAGAGTCTCGCTGCCATCGGCTTCTCGGCCATGATGCACGGCTACATGGCTTTCAATGAAAAGCAGGAAATTCTCGTTCCTTTCCGCACATGGCGCAACACCAACACTGGCAAGGCTGCTGCCAAGCTCAGTGAGCTGTTCAACTATAATATCCCCCTGCGCTGGAGCATCAGCCATCTTTATGAGGCCATCCTTGACAATGAGGAGCATGTGTCAGATATAAAATTCCTGACCACGCTGGCTGGCTACGTACACTGGCAGGTGACGGGGCAGTTCGTCCTTGGTGTGGGCGATGCTTCGGGTATGATTCCTGTTGACCCCGCCACGAAGACCTACGATGCCGAGATGGTGAAGAAGTTCGACGAGCTGATTGCCCCGAAGGGCTTCTCTTGGAAGTTGCTCGACATTCTGCCCAAGTCGCTCAATGCCGGCGAGAATGCAGGTTTCCTTACGCCCGAGGGTGCCAAGAAACTCGATGTCAGCGGTCATCTGAAGGCAGGTATCCCCGTATGTCCTCCCGAAGGCGACGCAGGCACAGGCATGGTGGCTACCAACGCCGTGAAGCAGCGCACGGGAAATGTGTCTGCCGGCACTTCCTCATTCTCGATGATTGTTTTGGAGAAGCCGCTGTCGAAGCCTTACGAGATGATTGACATGGTGACCACGCCCGACGGCTCGCTTGTGGCTATGGTCCACTGCAACAACTGCACCAGCGACATCAATGCCTGGGTAGGTTTGTTCAAGGAGTATCAGCAACTGCTCGGCATCAAGGTCGACATGAACGAGCTCTATGGCAAGCTGTTCAACAAGGCTCTTGAGGGCGATGCCGACTGCGGCGGTCTGATGGCTTACAACTATGTGTCTGGTGAGCCTGTCACTGGCTTGCAGGAAGGTCGTCCGATGTTCGTGCGTTCTGCCAACGACAAGTTCAACCTTGCCAACTTCATGCGTGCCCATCTATACGGTGCCATCGGCGTGTTGAAGATTGGCAACGACATCCTGTTCAAAGACGAGATGATCCACGTGGATCGCATCACCGGCCACGGCGGCTATTTCAAGACTCCTGGCGTGGGTCAGCGCATGCTGGCCGCTGCCCTCAACTCGCCTATCTCGGTCATGGATACCGCTGGCGAAGGTGGCGCATGGGGTATCGCCCTGCTGGCTGGCTATGTGGTGAACAATCCTAAGAAGCTCTCGCTGGCCGACTATTTAGAGACTGTCGTCTTCGCTGGCAATACGGGTGTGTCTATCGCTCCCACTGCCGAGGATGTGGCAGGTTTCGAGCGTTACATTGAGAACTACAAGCGTTGTCTGCCCGTTGAGCAGGCTGCTGTGGACAACAAGAAGTAATCACATCCTATTGATAATGGAATGGCCTGTCTGCCTGGAGCAAGCAGGCCATTCCTTTTCCGCCACACAGAACGAATACTTCAGTACATGACAGACAATACATTGAATACTTATCTTGACGAGATTGGGCAGTCGGCACTGCTGACTGAGGAGGAAGAACGCAGACTATCTGAGCGCATTAAAAAAGGCGACGAACGTGCCTTAAACCGGTTGGTGGAGTCGAACCTCCGATTTGTGGTGAGCATTGCCCGTCAGTATCAGGGCAAGGGGTTAGGCATCGACGACCTGATCAGCGAGGGAAACATTGGCTTGATGAAGGCGGCACGGAAGTTCGACGGCGAACGAGGCCTACGCTTCGTAAATTATGCCGTGGTGTTCGTGCGTCAGGAAATAGAAAAGGCCCTGCTGAAAGAGAGTGGGGAAAGAAGGGTGGAAAGCGTGGCTGGCGTTTCGCGGTCGGTCGATGCCCCGCTGAACGGCCGGGCCAACAAGAGCCTGCTGTCTGTCCTGACAGATGCTGCCTCGCCTTTGGCCGACGAACGTGTTTACAGTGCTGCGATTGCCAATGCCGTGGAATATGCATTACACACTTTGAACGAGCGCGAATATCATGTCATCGTGGCTTGTTTCGGGATAGAGCAGGAACGGCTCACCATGGCTGAAATTGCCAATGACATGCAGCTCCGTCGTGAACGGGTAAGACAAATACGTAACAGAGCCTTGCGCCGCCTGAAGCAGAACTATAAGCGTCGGTTAGCTGAAGTAAGGTGACAGGAAAGCCGCCCACACTTGAAGTGAGGGCCACTGTTTAGAACGCTGGCAATTCTGGGCGGTTGTATTCTTTCACGGCCATGCACTCCATCTCTATCAGCCATCCGCAACGGCAGACGGGAGCATGGACAATGACGTAGGGATGATGGGGGAACCGCTCTTCATAGAGTTCCTTCACGAGCTGATAGTCTGACAAGTCGCGCAGATAGACAATCATCATCGCCACATCGTCGTAGGTACAGTCGGCCTCGTTTAGCAAGGCTTCCACATTCTGCCACATTCGTTTTGTTTGGAGCAGAATGTCGCGTGGATGCTCTATCTGTCCTTTGTTGTTGATGCTTGCTGTACCTGAAATCAATACCTGTCGGCGGTCGGCATAGTCAATGTAAGTCCCTCTTTCAAAGCTTACACCATAGTCGCTGGTGCGGTTTAGGTGGGTGGGTGCGTAGAGATGCTTCACCTGCTCGGGCTGTAGTCCGGCCACGGCGTAGTTGTCCATCTGTGTCAGTACGCTGGCATCCTGTTGCCTGCCACCTATACCAGTCGAAGCAATAAAGTGTGTGTCCTGGGTGAGCCCCTGCGTATAGAAAACACGGTTGCGAGCCTGTACAACCCCCTGATAATTTACATCAACGTCGTTCACGAAGAGCCAGGTACGCAGACAGTTATCTTTCAGTGTGCAACCTTCTTGTGCCAACTGCATGATATACTCGTTGAAGAGAAGGCGTGTCTGATATTCGGAGTTGACAGCCGTGTTGTGTGCTCCGGCTCCCCATAGATGGCGGATCTGTCCGTGTCTTGCCTCGAAGAGTCCGCTGGGCAGTAGTCGGGCATTCACGTTTGTCATGAGATAAGCCCAGAGTGCAATCTTCGAGCCGTCGAGCGGAGCCTGCTCGATGATGCTTTTCGCACAGTCGCAGGTGTCGGCCATGATCACGGCATCGGCCTGATTGGCAGCATCGCTCAGGAAATAGCGTTTCATCACGGCTACCGCTCCGTGGAGTTCCTGTTCCAATACAGTACGGTAGGCATCGAGTAGGAAGTCTAACTGTTGTTGAAAGGTGTTTTTCTGACCTTCAACGTGAAGTATTACATGATATTCTGTTACGTCGCCTGCACTATTGAAAGAGAATATTTCAGCTTTAACGTGTGGCAATGAAAGTTTTTGTCTCATTTTATTATCTGAAGGAGTCAGTAAGCAACTTGATTTCCACTTGTGGACTAATGCGTTCGTATAGAATGTTATAGACGGCATCGAGAATCGGCATGTTGACGTGGTAGTGACGGTTGATTTCCTTCATGCACTTCGTGCCGAAATAGCCTTCGGCAATCATCTCCATCTCCATCTGTGCTGATTTCACCGAATAGCCTTTTCCAATCATGGTTCCAAACACACGGTTGCGCGAGAAATTAGAGTAACCTGTTACTAACAAATCGCCTAAATACACGGAGTCATAGACATTGCGCTCAATGGGGTGGACACTCTGAAGGAAGCGCGACATCTCCTGTACGGCATTCGACATGAGCACAGCCTGGAAATTGTCGCCCATCTTCAGTCCCGAACAGATACCGGCTGCTATGGCATACACATTCTTCAGCACCGAGGAATATTCAATACCGATTACGTCTGTCGAGGTCTTTGTCTTGATGAACGCACTGCTCAGCACGTTGGTAAAAGCCTGTGCCTTTTCCTGGTCGGAACAGCCTACAGTGAGATAGCTGAGTCGCTCGAGGGCCACTTCTTCTGCATGCGAGGGGCCTCCTAAGCAGGCAAGGTTCTCGTAGGGAACATCGAACACCTGATGGAAATATTCGGAGCATACGAGATTCTCGTCAGGAACAATGCCTTTGATGGCTGTGAGAATGAACTTGTCCTTGATTCTTGTCTTCAACCGTCTCAGATGGTTCTTCAGGTAGGGCGAAGGAACCACGAAAACGAGCGTGTCGTATAGTTGGACGATGTGGTTGAGGTCGCTGTCAAAATGAATCTCGTCGACATTGAAATGTACGCTGGTCAGATAGCTCGGATTGTGGCCCAGGCGGCGGAAATCGTCAATCTGGTCGTCGCGTCGCATGTACCATCCGATGTGGTGGGTGTGTCCTACCACAATCTTGGCAATGGCTGTTGCCCATGAGCCGCCACCGATGATGGCTATCTTACCGCAATTATACATTTGCCTTTTCAATCCATTGTTGCACTTCATCTACAGTTGGCTTCTGAAGTTCAAGCTTGAACTTCTTCACGATGTCGCCAATCTTCTGCTGCAAACCCTGTGGCTTCTCATCCTTGATGTCCTGAATGAGATGGAATCCAGCCTTGCGCAGCACGTAGACCCAGTCTTCAGCTACGCCGATGGCAGCCCATTCCTGAACCGAGCTTTGTGGGGCTTTCTTTTCAGGTTTCATCTGTGGGAAGAAGAGCACTTCCTGAATATAGGTCTTGCCCGTCATGAGCATCACCAAGCGGTCGATGCCAATGCCGATGCCCGAAGTGGGAGGCATGCCGTACTGCAGGGCACGGAGGAAGTCCTGGTCGATGATCATGGCTTCGTCGTCGCCCTTGTCGGCCAGCTTCATCTGCTCCTTGAAGCGTTCCTCCTGGTCGATGGGGTCGTTCAGCTCAGAATAGGCATTGGCCAGCTCCTTGCCGTTGACCATCAGCTCGAAACGCTCAGTCAAGCCAGGCTTCGAGCGGTGCATTTTCGTCAGGGGCGACATCTCCACGGGATAGTCTGTGATGAAGGTGGGTTGAATAAAGGTGCCTTCGCAGAACTCTCCGAAGAGTTCGTCGATCAGCTTGCCCTTGCCCATCGTCTCGTCGACTTCCATGCCTTTCTTCTTGCAGAAGGCGCGGATTTCCTCTTCGCTCTTACCCTCGCAGTCGAAGCCTGTATTCTCTTTGATGGCCTCGAGGATGGGCAGACGGCGATAGGGAGCCTTGAACGACACGACATTGCCGTCAATCTCGCGTTCGGGCTTTCCGTTCACTGCTATACAGATAGTCTCCAAAAGTTTTTCGGTGAACGACATCATCCAGTTGTAGTCCTTATACTGAACATAGAGTTCCATGCAGGTGAACTCCGGGTTGTGGTTGCGGTCCATGCCCTCATTGCGGAAGTTCTTTCCAATCTCATACACACCCTCAAAGCCGCCCACGATGAGTCGTTTCAGGTAAAGCTCTGTGGCGATGCGCATGTACATGTCCTGATCGAGGGCATTGAAGTGGGTGATAAACGGACGGGCCGAAGCACCGCCGGCAATCATCTGCAGGGTGGGGGTCTCCACTTCTGTGTAGCCAGCCTCGTCGAGCACCTTTCTCATTGTACGGATAACCGTGGCCCTCTGAAGGAAAGTATCCTTGACACCTTCGTTCACTACGAGGTCTACATAGCGCTGACGATAGCGAAGCTCGGGATCATCGAACTTGTCGTAAGCCACGCCGTCCTTGTATTTCACGATGGGCAGGGGCTTCAACGACTTTGACAGAAGGGTCAGCTCTTTTGCATGTACCGAGACTTCGCCTGTTTCCGTGCGGAACACGAAGCCCTTGACACCGATGAAATCGCCAATGTCCATCAGTTTTTTGAACACCGTGTTATATAAGTCCTTGTTCTCGTCGGGGCAGATGTCGTCACGCTTAATATATACCTGGATGCGGCCTTTCGAGTCTTGTAACTTCACGAAACTGGCCTTACCCATGATGTTACGGCTCATCATGCGTCCGGCAATAGACACCTCGCGTACAGGAGCATCGTCGCTGAACGACTCAACAATATCGGTTGAAAATGCATTGGTGATATATTCTTCGGCAGGGTAGGGGTTGATTCCCATTTTGCGTAACTCGTCGAGCGACTGTCGACGTAGGATTTCCTGTTCACTCAGTTCTAAAATGTTCATACAGTATAGTGTTCTTTTATTTGCTTTTAGGCTGCAAAGTTAACCAAAAAAAGTCAAATCGCAAAGGAATGCCTATTAAATTATCGAAAAGTGTGCTGTTTGCGAAGGAAATTTTTGTACCTTTGCACGCTAAAAAGAGAGAATAGTATGTCGACAGAAGATTCAAACAAGAGAATTAACCCTTTTTTTGTGCCTTATAACACCCCTCACGACACAGTTCCCTTCGACCGTATTAAGTTGGAAGACTTTGAAGAAGCCTTCATGGAGGGGATTCGTCGGGACAATGAGCAGATTGAGAAAACCATCAACAATCCGCAGAAGCCGACTTTCGACAATACCATTATTGATAAAGATGAAAAGAAGGAAGGCTATTATGACCTGTTGGAAAGGGTTTCGACCGTGTTCTTCAATCTGTTGAGTGCCGAGACCAACGACGAGATGGATGCCCTCGCCCAGAAAATACAACCCATATTGACGCAGCATGCCAACGATGTGCGGCTGAACGAACGCCTGTTCGAGCGCATCAAGTATGTACACCGTCATCACCGCAAACTGACTTCCGAGGAGCGCATGCTTTTGGAGAACACCTATCAGGGCTTTGTCAGAAGTGGTGCCCTCTTAGATGCAGAGGGCAAGGCGAAATTGCGTGAGTTGACGGAGGAGGCATCAATCCTTTCATTGCAGTTCTCCCAGAACCTGTTGAAAGAAACAAAAGCCTTTACCTTGCATATCACTGACCAGGCACAGCTCGACGGACTGCCTGAAACTTCTGTTGCCGCGGCAGTTCAGGAGGCTCAGCAACGAGGCATTGATGGATGGGTCTTCACGCTCGACCATCCTTCTTACTCACCATTCATGACCTACAGTACACAGCGCGGACTGAGGGAGCAGATGTATATGGCCCACAACACGATGTGTACGCATCATAACGAAGAGAACAACCTTGAAATCTGTAAGCGCTTAGTGAACCTGCGTCGCGAGATCGCGCAGTTGCTTGGCTACAAGTCATACGCCGACTATGTACTGGTGCGTCGCATGGCCAGCAACAAGAAAGGAGTCTATAAGCTGTTGAACGAGCTGATTGATGCCTATCGCCCCACAGCGGTGAAAGAGCACGAAGAGCTGAAGCAGATGGCTATTGATGTGGAGGGTGAGAATTTCAAGATGAAGCCTTGGGATTCGAGCTTCTATTCGCACAAGTTGCAGTTGAAGAAATTCAACCTCGATGCTGAGATGCTGCGCCCCTATTTTGAGCTCTCGAAGGTCATCGACGGCGTATTTGGCCTGGCCAACCGTCTGTATGGCATCACCTTTAAGGAGAACAAGGAGATACCCGTCTATCATCCTGATGTGAAAGCCTACGATGTGTTCGACAAGGACGGCTCTTTCCTGGCTGTGTTCTATGCCGATTTCCATCCGCGCACAGGTAAGCAGGGTGGTGCCTGGATGACAGAATATCAGGGACAGTGCATTGACAAGAAGGGTGAAAATGTCCGTCCCCATGTGAGTGTGGTGATGAATCTCACGAAACCCACGCCAGAGAAGCCTGCACTTTTGACCCTTGGCGAAGTGGAGACCTTTCTCCATGAGTTCGGCCATTCGCTCCACGGCATGTTTGCCAACACGCGCTTTGAAAGTCTGAGCGGCACCAATGTGTGGTGGGACTTCGTTGAGCTGCCTTCACAGTTCATGGAGAACTACGCTGTTGAGAAAGAGTTCCTGCGCACCTTCGCCTTCCACTACCAGACGGGCGAGCCATTGCCCGACGAACTGATCGACCGTATTGCGAAGAGCCGCAACTTCATGGTGGCTACGGGTTGTCTGCGTCAGGTGAGCTTTGGCTTGCTTGACATGGCTTACTACACCCAGAAGACGGAGTTTAGCGGTGATATCCTGAATTTCGAGAAGAGGGCCTGGAAGAAGGCCATCATCGGCAGACAGTTGCCCAACACTTGCATGACGGTGCAGTTCTCTCACATCATGGCAGGCGGATATGCTGCCGGTTACTACAGCTATAAGTGGGCTGAGGTGCTCGATGCCGATGCCTTCAGTGTGTTCAAGAGAAATGGCATCTTCGATCAGAAGACAGCTCAGAGCTTCCGTGACAATATTCTCTCGAAAGGCGGAACGGAACATCCCATGACATTATACAAACGTTTCCGTGGTGGTGAGCCCACCATCGACGCATTATTAGAAAGAAATGGAATCAACAGACAAACAAACGAAACTTGACGAACGCTATTTGCGCATGGCCCGTATCTGGGCAGAGAATTCCTACTGCCAGCGCAGGCAAGTGGGTGCATTGGTCGTGAAGAACAAGATGATTATCAGTGATGGCTACAACGGCACGCCAAGCGGCTTTGAAAACGTGTGCGAAGACGGGTCGGGCGTTACGAAGCCTTACGTCCTACATGCCGAGGCCAATGCCATCACCAAATTGGCGCGTTCGAACAACAACAGCGAAGGTGCTACGATCTACATCACTGCATCGCCCTGCATAGAGTGTGCAAAGCTCATCATTCAGGCAGGCATCAAGCGCGTGGTCTATGGTGAGAAATACCGTCTCATGGATGGTATCGAACTACTGGAGAGAGCCGGTATCGAAGTCGTCTACATGGGTGAATAAATATAAATAAAAAGAATGGACAAGCAAAATCGTTTTTCCCCCCTCTGGCTTGCACTCAGTGCGGTCGTGGGTATTTTCATTGGAAACTTCTATGCCAACCAGTTTGGTGGCAACCGACTGAATATCATCAATTCCGGCACCAATAAGCTCAACAACCTGTTGCATATCGTCGACGACCAGTATGTAGATACGGTGAATGTGCCAGACCTCGTGGAGAAAGCCATGCCGCAACTGCTCTCCGAGCTTGATCCTCATTCTGTATATATATCTGCCAAGGACAAGCAGATGGCCGAGGACGATCTGCGCGGCTCTTTCTCAGGAGTCGGTATTGAATTTGTCATCCGCAAGGACACGCTTCGTGTGCAGAACGTGATCAAGAACGGCCCTTCGGAACGTGCCGGTGTGTTGGCAGGCGACAAGATTGTGGAAGTCGACGATTCTTCTTTCGTGGGCAGTGAGCTGACCAATGAGGAGGCGATGCATCGGTTGAAAGGCCCCAAGGACACCAAGGTGAAGTTGGGCATCGTGCGCCGTGGCGAGAAAGACTTGCATTATATTACTGTGACCCGTGGCGAAATCCCCATGAAAAGTGTCAACGCTGTCTATATGCTCGATGAGACTACGGGCTATATTCGGATTAAGAACTTTGGCGAGAACACCTATCCCGAGCTTCTTGTTGCGTTGGCAGAACTCTCTCAGAGCGATTTCGGAAATCTGGTCATCGACCTTCGGGGCAATACGGGTGGCTATTTGGGATCGGCTGTTCAGATAGCTAATGAGTTTCTGCCCAAGAACAAGCTGATTGTCTATACCGAAGGACGGCGTTCGCCCCGTCAGGACTATTTCTCCGATGGCCGCGGCACCTATCAGAAGATTCCCCTTGTGGTGCTTATTGACGAAGGGTCGGCATCGGCCAGTGAGATTCTTGCCGGAGCCATTCAGGACAACGACCGTGGCACCATTATTGGCCGTCGTTCTTTCGGCAAGGGCTTGGTGCAACAGCCTATTGAGTTCAACGACGGTTCGCTGATGCGTCTCACCATTGCCCGTTACTATTCCCCGTCGGGTCGCTGCATTCAGAAACCCTACACCAGCGGTCAGGACAAGAACTACGAGGAAGACCTGATGATACGCTATCAGCATGGGGAATTTTTCTCCCAGGACAGTATCAAGCACACGGGACCTGAATACAAGACGAGCAATGGTCGTATCGTCTATGGTGGCGGTGGCATCACTCCCGATATTTTCGTGGGCGAGGACACTACGGCCTACACCTCTTATTATAAAGAGGCCACGATGTCGGGTCTCGTGTTGCAGTTCTGCTACGACTATACGGACGATCATCGTGAGGAACTTTCCAAGTACACCGATGTCCCGTCTTTGGAGAAATACCTGAAACGTCAGAACATTGTAGACAAGTTTGCTTCATACGCTGACCGTCAGGGACTGAAGCGACGCAATCTGCTCATTCAGCGTTCATACAATTTGTTGTACCGTTTCCTGGTCAGTCGTATCATTTACAACATTCTTGACGAGCAGCCGTGGATAGAATATCTCAATGCCGACGACCCTGCTATCATCAGGACGCTGAAGCTGTTCAAGGATGGGGAGGCGTTTCCCCAGCCTCCAACAGCTGAATAATCAGTCTGCTGGCTCCCCATTCACTTTCCATTCCAGCACACCGCCTGACTCGCCTTTCTGTAGTTTGGCAACGACCTTCAGGCCTTTTGTCTTCACTGGACGGAAATCTACGCTGTTGTAACAGTCTTTGCGAACGGAGTAGGGGGTATGACCCTCTACTTCCTTCCATTGTCTGTCTGTTGTCTTGTAGAAAAGCTGCCATGACTCTGGCACACGGAAATTGCCGTCGTAATGGTCGAAGTCGAGCCAATAGATCCCGACGTTCGACACCACGTATTCCTTGTCGAACTCATAGCTGATGGCCTCGGTGGTGCCACGTTTCAGCCACCAGTAATGATAGGGCTTGCTGGTGTCAGACGAACGTTTGGGTTCCCACTGATCGTTCACGCCACCTGCCCATGAGTCTGTTGGAGCCGTCTCGGGGGCATCGTTCTGTATCGGGCCACGGTTGCTGAAGGTTCTTGCGCGGCTGGCAATGGTCTCTTCGGGGGTGGCAACAGCTGCGTTTGGTGTGTGGGCCACCCATACCTCCATGGCTTGCGCTCCACGGTTGTTCCAGGTGCAGTAAGGGATGGCGCGGAAATCCACCTCTTTTATTTCCCCTGACAGTTCCAACTTCTTGGCCTTTCCGTTGAGCACCATGACACCGCCCAGCAGATTCTCCTCAAACTGTGTTTCAATCTTTTGTGTGTCGAGGATGTATTTGTCAAAAATGGTCTTGTCGGGCTGGTCGCTGGCTTCTATACAGAAAACAATAGGGCCACGCTCAAAGGCCACCTTGCCATGTAAGTCTTCGGCATTGTCGTTGGCCATGATGCGACGCACCTCCATCGGTAGGTTGAGTTCTATCACGTCGCCCTTTTTCCAGTTTCGCTCAATGCTCACATAATCCTTGTTTTCAGGATAATACGAAGTGCCGTTTACAGTAATGGAATAAGGTTTGGAACGGTCGATATACTTGTAGAGGCTGTTGTTTGTAGGCGAAGCCTTGAGCCATGAGGGAATACGCAGTTTCATGGCAAAACGTCCTCCGCCTTTGTTCACCCTGATGGTAATCTTTCCGTCCCACGGGTAGGTGGTTGTCTGTTCCAGTTCCACCTTGCCGATGGTGGCCTTGCCCTGCGCATAGAGGTTGACGTAGATGTCGCGTCCTTGCATGGCATACATGTAGCCGGGTACCGAGGCCACGAACCGTGTCACATTGCCGGGGCAGCAGGCACAGCCGAACCATTTCTGCCGCTCGTGCTCTCCGTCGCTCTCCAAGGGGTTGTCGTAGAAGAAACGGTCGCCGCTGAGCGAAACACCGCTCAGCACATTATTGTAGAGTGCGCGTTCCACCACGTCGATGTATTTGCTCTTGCCCGTGGCGAGAAACATTCTGTGGTTCCAATACACGTTAGCGATGGCGGCGCAGGTCTCGCAATAGGCGGTATGCGAGTTCAGTTCGTAGTTGGGACCGAAGCCTTCGCCTTGCGCTCTACTGCCGATGCCTCCCGTGATAAAGAGTTTTTTCGACGACATGTTATCCCAAATCCGCTCCAAAGCATTGAAATAGGCCGTGTCACCTGTCAGCGAAGCAACGTCGGCCACGCCGCTGAAGAGGTATCCGGCACGAACGGCATGCCCAACGATCTCCTCTTGTTGAAGGATGGGCTTATGGTCTTGCGAGTATTCACTGGGCTTGTGGCCGTCGGTGCAGCGTCCTGTTTCCTCTACAAAGTAGCGTGCCCCCTCCAAGTATTTCTTGTCGCCCGTCACCTTATAGAGCTTGCAGAGTGCCATTTCGATAATGGGATGACCGCCCGGACGGTGTATCTGCCCTTCATTGGGGCCGAAGGTCTTGCATACCAAATCGGCGTTCTTGATGGCGACATTCAGGAAGTTCCGCTTTCCTGTAGCGCGAAAGTGCGCTACGGCACTCTCTATGAGATGTCCCGAATTGTATAGCTCGTGCGAATTGATTTTCTCCCATTTGCGGGTTCCCCACCAACCACTTAGTCTGTGACATTTGTTGGTGACACAGGTTGTCAGATAACCGTCATCTTCCTGAGCTTTGGCGATGATAGCAATAACAGAATCCAAATAGTGGTCAAGGCGTTGGTCGTAATGTACGGCAAGACTATAGGATGCCCCCTCAATCACCTTATAGGGATCGGTGTCGTCGAATGAGAAATCGCCTTGGTGCTCTTTCACAGAGGTCGTCATCCGTCCGTTGTTTTGGGCTGCCAGTGCAAAATTATCGAACCGTCCGCTTTTCTCGCATTCCCTAAAAGCGGAAGGAATGCTGACCATCCGGTTTGTCTCAATGCGAGGCATCCAAAACACATCGTTCAGATGTACCTGAGTGAAAGGAACTTCGGTGATGGCAGCCTGTCGGATATTATTGTCGGCTTGCAGGGTGAGGGCTGATATGACAAACCCCGTCATGAGCAGTGTTCTTTTGTCCATATATCGGTAGTTTTTAGGTTTGTATTGATTCGGTACAAAATTACACATTTATACTGAAACAAACGAACATTGGAAAAAGATTTATGGCATTTCTGTCGAAGAATGGACTTTATTTTACGGGCAAACTGCGTTAATTCTCTGCAAAACGGCTGATAATTCAGTTGTTTTGTGTATTTTTGCAAAATAATGATTAAACCGAAAACCGTATGAAAAAGATTCTATTAAGTGTGTCATTTCTTTTTTGCTATATTTATAGTGGTATGGCACAAACAGGTTATCCCATTACCCCAGTTCCCTTTACCTCGGTGAAGGTGACTTCGGGCACCTTTTGGGGACAACGTCTTGAAGTGTCGCGAAATGTTACTGTGCCTCTGGCTTTTTCGAAATGCGAAAGTGAAGGGCGATACAAAAACTTCGAGAATGCGGCCCAGCATCTGAAGGATGCTTCAAAGGTCTTCAAAGTGAATGGTGTCGGTTTCTCGTTCGACGATACTGATCCCTACAAGACCATTGAAGGCGCGTCCTATCTGTTGCAGACTTATCCTGACAAACGGTTGCGCCACTATGTTGACTCTGTTATTGAAATCATTGCCTCGGCACAGGAGCCTGACGGCTATCTTTATACCGCACGCACGCAGAATCCTTCTGACCCTCACCATTGGGCCGGCGATCGCCGTTGGGTGAAGGAAGAAGACCTGTCGCATGAGCTGTATAACCTGGGGCACATGGTTGAAAGTGCCATTGCCCATTATCAAGCTACAGGCTCACGCCGCTTTCTTGATGTTGCCATTCGCTATGCCGACGTGGTCTGCAAAGAGGTGGGACCTGCTTTGGGACAGGCTTGTGTGGTGCCTGGACACCAGATTGCCGAGATGGCTTTGGCCAAACTCTATTTGGTCACTGGAAACAAGAAGTATTTGGACGAAGCCAAATTCTTTCTCGACTATCGCGGAAAGACCTCTATAAAACATGACTATTCACAAGCTCACAAACCCGTGGTTGAGCAAGATGAGGCTGTCGGTCACGCTGTTCGTGCGGCCTATATGTATGCAGGTATGGCCGATGTCGCTGCCCTGACGGGCGACGAAGACTATATCCGTGCCATCGACCGGATCTGGGAGAACATTGTCAGCAAGAAGCTCTATATCACGGGCGGCATTGGTGCCACCTCTAACGGTGAAGCTTTCGGGCGCGACTATGAGTTGCCGAATATGAGCGCATATTGCGAAACGTGTGCCGCCATTGGCAATGTGTATGTGAACTATCGCCTTTTCCTCCTTCACGGCCAGTCGAAATATTATGATGTCCTGGAGCGTACGCTCTACAATGGCCTTATCAGTGGCATGTCATTGCAGGGCGACGGATTCTTCTATCCGAACCCCTTGGAGTCTGCGGGACAGCATCAGCGTAAGGCTTGGTTCGGTTGCGCCTGCTGTCCCTCCAACATCTGTCGGTTCATCCCTTCACTGCCGGGCTATATCTATGCGGTGAAAGACCGTAACGTTTATGTCAATCTGTTCCTCTCGAATACAAGTACCCTTACTGTCGGTGGCAAGAAGCTTCGTTTAAACCAGTCGACGAACTATCCTTGGGATGGGGACATCACGATTGGGATTGACGAGAACCGTACCGGTTTGTTCGGGATGAAAATACGTGTTCCGGGATGGGCGAAAGGAGAGGCCGTTCCCTCTGATCTTTATCGTTATACGGACAACAGGCATCTTTCGGTCAACTGTTCCGTAAACGGTGAATCCATGACCGTCACTCCTTCTGAGGACGGCTATCTCACCATTACGCGAAAATGGAAGAAAGGCGACTTGGTACAACTGCATTTCGACATGGCACCGCGCATTGTACGTGCCCATGATAAGGTTGAGGCCGACCGGGGGATGGTGGCAGTCGAACGGGGACCGCTCGTCTATTGTGCTGAACATCCCGACAACCCGTTCGACGTGACGAGTGTGCTGATGAACCAAAAGCCTCACTTCCAGACGGGTAGGGTGGAGATTGCTGGCGTACCCGTTGTTTCACTTACCACGGATGCGCAGACTCTCGGCTTCAATGAACAGGGAAAACTCATGGCCACTGACCGTCAGTTGACATTAATTCCCTATTTTGCATGGTGTCACCGCGGTTCAGGCAAGATGCGGGTTTGGCTCCCGCAGGATCTTAGTGCAACCACACCGAACAAATAGGGAGTGGCTTGCTATTCCTGTGATGCCTTCTGCTGATTCCTCAGAAATTCCTCGGCGCGCAGCAGGTCTTCGGGAGTGTCGATGCCAACCGTCTCGATGTCGGTGACTCCCACCTTGATGCGATAACCATTCTGTAACCAACGAAGCTGTTCCAGACTCTCGGCTATTTCAAGCGGACTTTGGGGCAGCTTCGTTATTTCTGCCAGCACTTCACGTCGGTAAGCATATAGCCCGATGTGCTTCAGGAACGGATAGGAAGAGAGCCATTCTTCCATGTTCTTTCCTCGAATATAAGGAATCACACTGCGGCTAAAATAGAGGGCATAGCCATTGATGTCGGTCACAATTTTTGGTGAATTGGGATTCTCTGCGGCCTCAATGCTTTCAAATGGTTTGCCCAGCGTGGCAATCTGCGTCTGGGGGGCGTCAAACAGCGAACAAACAGTTTCAAGCTGAGAACGATGGATAAAAGGCTCGTCGCCCTGAATATTGATGATGACATCGGCATCAGTATGAAGCGATTCGGCTGCCTCCTGAATGCGGTCGGTGCCACTTTTGTGGTTGGGCGAGGTCATGACCGCCTTGCCGCCGAAAGCCTCCACCGCATTGAAGATGCGTTCGTCGTCAGTGGCCACTACCGCTTCGTCAAGGACTTGTTGGGCCTGCTCATAGACTCTCTGAACGACGGACTTGCCCCCAAGAATGGCAAGCGGTTTGCCGGGGAAACGTGTGGATGCGTAGCGTGCCGGAATGATTGCAATAATTTTCATTGTAGATATTTTTTGTGGATTTTTGCATGCAAATATAAGGAATAATCATCAATTATCCGTTAAAAAAACTAATATTCTTTGTTAGGTTGCACTTTTTTTGTAATTTTGGGCATTAAACTAAAGAAGTTAAGATTTTGAAACGTTATATATTTTCATTTTTGTTGACTATAATCGCCTGTGTCTCTTCTGCCCAGAAGATTACGGTGGGTTCTTGCATCATGAAGGATGGGGGAGAGTACAAGGGGGAGATGGTCTCAGGTAAGCCGCACGGAAAGGGCAAGACAACTTGGAGAGACGGCGACTGGTTTGAAGGAGAATACGTCAAAGGCAAGCGCCAGGGATATGGTGTCTATTACTTCTCTGACGGTGAGAAATACGAAGGAGAGTGGATGCAGGACCACCAGCACGGCATGGGTACTTATTATTTCTCGACGAACAATAAGTATGTGGGACTTTGGTTCCGTGACATGCAGCAAGGGCATGGCATCATGTATTATTTCAATGGTGACACCTACAACGGCAACTGGCATGACAACAAGCGTGATGGAAGAGGCCGTTACACTTTTGCAAGTGGAGCCTACTACGACGGAGAGTGGAAGGGTGACAAGAAAAACGGAAGGGGGCGTTTCATCTGGGAAGACGGAAGCTGCTACGACGGACAATGGCAGGCTGATCTGAAGGTTGGAAAAGGCACCTACAAATATCCCAATGGGGATGTGTATGTCGGACAGTTCCAGAATGACCTGATGCACGGCAAAGGCATTTACCGCTTCCAGAATGGTGATATCTATGAAGGCGACTATTTCCGTGGCGTACGCAGTGGGACAGGCATTTTCAAGTATGCCAACGGTGACCGATATACAGGGCAGTTCAAGAACGGTGACAAGCAAGGACAGGGAACACTTGTCTGGCAAAACGGTAACACCTACACTGGCCAATGGAGAAATGACCAGCCGAATGGTCACGGAAAGCTGACGACCATACAGGGCGACGAGGTGGATGGAGAGTTTCGTAATGGACAACCCGAGGGGCTTTGCATCGGTCATATGGCCGATGGGTCGAAGTTCAAGGCCAACTATCTAAACGGCAAACGGCATGGGGCAGCCATTGAGGAGAGCAAGGACGGCAAGCGTTTCGAAGGCTCTTACGTGGATGGCAAGCGTGATGGCAGATTCGTAGAGAAGGACCGCAACGGAAACATTATCGCCGAGGGTACTTACAGCTATGGCCGCAGGCAGGTGAACAGATAGGAACATTCTTCTATAATGCAAATACAAAAACAAATTACATGAAATGCTATGATTGTTGACACGTTGGAAAATCTCGTGAAATACGAGTCAATGAATCCGCTCTTTAAGGACGTGGTGGAGTTCCTGAAAAGCAATGACCTCAACACCCTTGAAGCAGGCAAACACCCAATCAAAGGGGATGACCTCTTTGTGAATATTATGACGGCGCAAAGCCGTACCCCTGATGAGGCTGTCCTTGAAACCCACGTCAAAATGGCAGACATCCAGATTCCGCTTGACGGTCCTGAGACTTACGGCTATACGCCTCTTTGCCATCTGCCGGAAATGCCCTACGATGCTGAAAAGGACATCGCAAAGTATGAGGAAAAGGCTGAGAGCTTCATTGAGTGCCAGCCGGACATGTTTGTCATCTTCTTCCCACAGGACGGCCATGCCCCTTGCATCTCAAAGGCTAAGGAAATCAAGAAAGCTATTTTTAAAGTGAAGGTATAATATATAATCTAAGTAACGTATGAAAACCGAAACTACAAATTCAAAGAAAACTACTAAGAAAGTTGACAAGGCAGTTACAACTCCAGAAGTGACCCATATCGGGCTTGTGCAGAACGACCCTTGGCTGGAACCCTTTGAGGATGCCATCCGAGGTCGTCATGAGCATTCGGTCTGGAAAATCAATCAGCTGACCCACAATGGAAAGAAGACCCTGAGTGATTTTGCTACGGGACACCTCTATTTCGGACTCCACAAGCTGACACGTGGATGGGTGTTCCGCGAGTGGGCACCAAACGCCACCGAAATATATCTTATTGGTGACTTCAACGACTGGAAAGAAGACGAGAAATACCGTTGCAAGCGCATTGAGGGTACGGGCAACTGGGAGTTGAAACTGAAGGAGAAGGACCTGCAGCACGGCCAGCTATACAAGATGAAGGTGAAGTGGAACGGTGGTGAAGGCGAGCGTATTCCCGCCTGGTGCCGTCGTGTGGTACAGGACGACCAGACGAAGATTTTCTCGGCTCAGGTATGGAATCCCGCAGTGCCATACGTATGGAAGAAAGCCGGTTTCAAGCCAAAGAAGAATCCGCTTCTCATCTACGAGTGCCATGTGGGCATGAGTCAGGATGCTGAGAAGGTGGGTACATATACAGAATTTAAGGACAATGTGCTGCCGCGTGTGGCCAAGGACGGTTATAACGCCATTCAGGTGATGGCTATTCAGGAGCATCCTTACTATGGCTCATTTGGCTATCATGTCAGTTCGTTCTTTGCTCCCTCAAGCCGTTTCGGCACGCCCGAGGAACTGAAAGCGCTGATTGACGAGGCTCACAAGTTAGGTATCTCGGTCATCATGGATATTGTACACTCGCATGCCGTGAAGAACGAGGTGGAAGGTCTCGGCAATTTGGCTGGTGATCCCAACCAATTCTTCTATGCCGGTGACCGTCATGAGCATCCTGCATGGGATTCGCTCTGCTTCGACTACGGCAAGGACGATGTCTTGCATTTCCTACTCTCCAACTGTAAGTACTGGCTCGAGGAATTCCATTTCGACGGCTTCCGCTTCGACGGTGTCACCTCCATGCTTTACTACAGTCATGGACTGGGCGAAGCCTTTGGCGGATATGGCGACTATTTCAACGGACATGAGGATGACAATGCCATCTGTTATCTCACTCTGGCCAACTGCCTCATTCACGAGGTGAACCCTGAAGCCATTACTATTGCTGAGGAAGTGAGCGGCATGCCCGGACTGGCAGCGAAGTTTGAAGATGGTGGCTATGGTTTCGACTACCGTATGGCCATGAATATTCCTGACTACTGGATCAAGACCATCAAGGAGCAGAGCGACGAGAACTGGAAGCCCAGCAGCATTTTCTGGGAAGTGAAGAACCGTCGTCCTGATGAAAAGACGATCTCTTATTGTGAAAGCCACGACCAGGCATTGGTAGGCGATAAGACGATTGTCTTCCGTCTGATTGACGCCGACATGTATTGGCATTTTGCAAAGAAGGACATCAATGGTGTGGCGGAGAGAGGCATCGCCTTGCACAAGATGATCCGTCTTGTTACGGCTGCGGCCATCAACGGTGGCTACCTGAACTTCATGGGCAACGAGTTCGGACATCCCGAATGGATTGATTTCCCACGTGAAGGAAACGGCTGGAGTTACAAGTATGCACGTCGTCAGTGGAACTTGGTCGACAATCAGGATCTGTGCTATCACTGGTTAGGTGACTTCGACCGCGAGATGTTGAAAGTCATCAAGAGCGTGCGCAACTTCCAGAACAAGCCTGTGGTGGAGATTTGGCATAATGATGGCGACCAAGTGCTTGCCTTCATGCGTGGAGACCTGATCTTTGTCTTCAACTTCTCGCCCACACGCTCGTTCACAGACTATGGATTCCTTGTGCCGACGGGATCATACGATGTGGTGCTGAACACAGATGCCCGGGAATTTGGCGGGTTTGGCTTTGCCGACGACTCTGTGACTCATTTCACCAACTTTGACGAACTTTATGTGAAAGACCACAAAGAGTGGCTCAAACTCTATCTTCCCGCCCGTTCGGCTGTTGTCCTTAAAAAGAACTAATGCAGTTCCATAACCCATATATGAAGAATAGCACCATCACCACTACGGTGATGTGTGCTATTGTCTTCTGTCTGTTTTCCCTTTCGTGGCTTTATTGGTTCCAAGGGGATTTGCTTGCCGTCGCCCAGCATGTGTTGAGTGGTGGGCAAACACACTATAACCGTACTGTGGGTGCAGTGGTTATCACTGTTGTTTTGCTGCTTATGCAACAAATCGTCTATCGATTTGTGGGGCTTTCGATGCGTTCGCATGCCTTGACATACGTGCCGTCGATATTAGTGCTTTCCATGTTGGGGGACATTGAGCCAGGCACCTGCTACCACTCTTCTTTAAGTCATTGGATGTGGGTCGCTCCCGTCATTTTGCTGATCTGGGGTGGGGTGGTATGGGTTGTCAGGCAGACTCTCCCCTCAGGTACATCGAAAGAGCAGACAGGAATTTTCTCACGTTGTGCCTGGATGAATGTCATTCAGTTGGTTGTCATGATGCTTTTTGTCGCTGGTACAAGCAACTCGAATGCAGTTTTCCATTACAGGGCTCATGTGGAGTTGGCCATATTGGAAGACGATTTGGACGAAGCTCTTAGAACGGGATGCCAGTCTGATGAGACCGATGTGCATCTGACAATGCTGAGAGCATACGCACTCTCCCAAAAGGGGGAATTGGGTGAAAGACTCTTCGAATATCCTATCAGGGGGAGAGGTGACGATTTGCTGCCATTCATGAAGAGCAAGTCAAGGACACTTCTCCTACATACGGATAGTATTTACCATTTCTTGGGTGCGCGTCCGATAGCAGTGGGGTCTATGAACCGCTATTTCGAATTGCTTGAAAAAGATTCATTGGCATCGTCAGCTGTGGCGGATTATTGGCTATGCGGTCTGCTTGTCGACAGGAACATCGATGATTTTGTTGCTTCTCTATCGAAATACTATTCTGTTGACAATGCTCTTCCTAAGCATTATCGCGAGGCACTTACGCTTTATACTCATTTGCGAAGCAATCCGTCCATTGTCTATCACGAAGCCGTGATGGATGAGGATTGGGACAACTTCCAAGAGTTACAGAATCAATATCCCATGCTGTCAGAGCGTAAGGGAAAGGTTGCCGACCGCTATCGCAGTTCTTATTGGTATTATTACTATTATGCCAACAAGAACATGCAACAGGAACAATAATCTGATTATTCTTTGAGCAGGTCTGGACGCAGACGACGTGTGCGTTCAAGTGCCTGTTCAAGTTCCCATGCTCTTATCTTGGCTTCATTGCCGCTCAAAAGTATTTCTGGAACTTCCCATCCTTTGTAGTTTGCTGGACGGGTATAGATGGGGGCTGCCAAGAGATCGTCCTGAAAACAATCGGAGAGGGCACTCTGCTCGTCGCCAATAACTCCAGGAACCACCCTTACAATGGCATCGGCAATCATGGCGGCGACCAACTCGCCTCCTGTGAGCACAAAATCACCAATGGAAATCTCCTTCGTGATAAGATGATCCCGTACACGTTGGTCAATTCCTTTGTAGTGACCGCAGAGCAAAATGAGATTGCCTTTCATTGACAGTTCGTTGGCCATGTGCTGATTGAAACGTTCACCATCAGGAGAAGTAAAAATCACTTCATCGTAGTCACGTTCGGCTTTGAGGGCAGTAATGCAGCGGTCAATAGGCTCGCATTGCATCACCATGCCAGCAGATCCCCCGTAGGGATAGTCGTCCACACGACGCCATTTGTCGAGCGTATAGTCGCGCAGATTGTGCAAATGTATTTCTGCCAATCCCTTCTTCTCTGCACGTGCCAGGATTGACTCATGAACAAAGCCCTCTATCATTTCGGGCAAAACGGTGATAATGTCTATTCGCATGTGTCGAACTGATTAAAAAAGAATCGGAAACCGTTTTGTGGGCTTCCGATTTTCTGGAGGTGCCTAGCAGATTCGAACTGCTGTAGACGGTTTTGCAGACCGTTGACTAAGCCACTCATCCAAGGCACCAGTTGGATTTTTTTTTTGCGGATGCAAAGTTAATATGTTTTTTCTTTTCTGCCAAATATTTTCTTCATTTTTTGAAATGAAAACAATATTTTGGGCTACTTTTTATATGGGCATTGGCATTTGTGGGCAATCTTTCCTTTCAGTTCACACTTTTGGCAACCTGCACAAGGGGCTTCCTTTTGTGTGAGGATATGATAGACGTACCACATCACGTACCCTATACTGGCCACAATAATTACCGTGACAATGATTGACTGCATGTGCCGAAAAATTACTGATATTCTTCCAGACTGTCTGTCATAGCCTTGAAAGCTTGCGAAGCATTAACTTGTTGAGCACCTGAATGCGATGCCCACTTTTTGCAATGTCCTCGCGTACATTATTTATATTATTAAAGAAATCGCTAAAGGCGTTTAGCATCGGGTTGGGTTGCGCTGAATCCTCAATGGCATCCGGGTTGGTAACCACCCGCAATCCCTTGGGCTGCATCTCAACCTCAATATCGGCATCGGTCATTATCGGGTCGCCATCGAAATGAATGGCTCCCGGAGTGGAGCGGTGTATGTGGATATGACGTGCCTGGAAAGTCTTGATGCGCGAATTGCTGCTCAATGTCTTGGCAAACAAGTCCATGGCAATCTTCGGTGCGTCAAGAACATCGAAGGGTTCCATAATGATGACATCCATCATTCCGTCCTGCATGGATGCACCAGGGGCGATGTAGGCATTGTTCCCGTATTGGGATGCATTGGCGCATGCGATGAGGAAGGCTTTATAGTGGTGTGTTCCCGATTCATCATCTACAATGTAGGTCTCAGGCCTGTATTTCAGTCCTTCTTTCAGCACATTCTCCACATAAGTGATTGGCCCTCGTTTGCCAGCTTCAGCAAATTTCAGTGAGATGAAGGCATCAAAACCCATGCCACAGGTACAGAAAAATGGCAGGCCGTTGATAATGCCGTAGTCGAAAGATGCTATTTTTGCCTTATTGATAATCTCGATAGATTTCTTAGTGTCCATCGGAAGGCACAGGTGACGGGCAAGCCCGTTTCCACTGCCACAGGGAATGATGCCAAGAGCCGTATTTGAATGTACTAATGAACGTGCCACTTCATTTACCGTGCCGTCGCCTCCCACTGCAACGCAGATGTCTGTTCCATCTTTCGCGCATTCCTGTGCAATTTGGGCAGCATGACCTGCAAATTCAGTAAAAATCACCTTCTCGTTGAATGTTTCGTGATTGAGCACTTGTTCAATGAGATGGGGAATGTTTTCCTTACTGTTGGTCCCTGAAATAGGATTCACAATGAAAGTTATGTTTAACTTGTTTTCTTTCATACGATGCAAATTTACAAAAATCAATCGGATTTTTGATGAAAACCGAAAGAAATTTCACTTTTGCTGACAAATAATGAGAAAAAAATATACTATTTGAAGATTTTTATGTAACTTTGCAACCTGTTAAAAAAGTAAACACCTATAAGATTATTAATGGGACAGTTACAAGAAAGATTCAAGTCGTACCGTCTTCCCCAAGAATTTATGGCCAAGGGGGTTTATCCCTATTTCCGCGCTATAACAGGAAAACAAGGTACGGAAGTTGAAATGGGCGGTCATAAAGTCCTGATGTTTGGTTCAAATGCCTATACAGGACTTACAGGTGACCAGCGCATCATAGACAAAGCCAAAGAAGCACTTGACAAGTATGGTACTGGTTGTGCTGGAAGTCGTTTCCTGAACGGCACCCTTGATTTGCATGTGCAATTGGAAAAAGAAATAGCTGAGTATATCGGTAAGACCGATTGCCTTTGTCTTTCAACGGGCTTCAGTGTAAATCAGGGCGTTATCCCTGCATTGCTGAGCAAGGACGACTACGTGATTTGCGATGATCGTGACCATGCTTCGATTGTTGACGGTCGTCGTCTGGCTTTTGCCAAGCAGCTCCATTACAAGCATAACGATATGGAAGACTTGGAGCGTGTGTTGCAACGTCTTCCTCAAGAGGCAATCAAGTTGATTGTTGTGGATGGTGTGTTCTCAATGGAAGGTGACTTGGCCAAATTGCCGGAGATCATTGAACTGAAACACAAGTACAACTGTTCAGTGATGGTTGACGAGGCACATGGTCTTGGTGTGTTCGGAAGACAAGGACGTGGCGTATGTGATCATTTCGGATTGACGGATGAGGTTGATCTTATCATGGGAACCTTCTCGAAATCGTTGGCCAGTATCGGTGGCTTTATTGCTGCTGATTTCGATACCATCAACTACTTGCGTCACACATGTCGTACCTACATCTTCTCGGCTTCCAATACCCCTGCTGCTACTGCTGCTGCTCTTGAAGCTTTGCACATTATTCAGCAAGAACCCGAACGTATTGAAAAATTGTGGAATGTGACTCGCTATGCTCTTAAACGCTTCCGTGAAGAAGGCTTCGAGATTGGCGATACCGAAAGTCCAATCATTCCTCTTTATGTCCGTGATACGGAGAAGACATTCTTGGTAACAGCTTTGGCCTTTAATGCAGGTGTGTTCATCAATCCTGTGATTCCTCCTGCATGTGCCCCTCAGGACACATTGGTAAGATATGCTCTGATGGCCACTCATACCGAAGAGCAGGTTGAGCGTTCCGTACTTGCCTTAAAGAAAATTTTTGTCGAGCAGGGCATCATAAAATAATATTGACGAACTGGAGATTGAAAAGCATCTTGCATGGTTAATAAATGCAAATATAGTATTGTTTTTCAATCTCCAGTTTTTTAGTTCCAATATAAATGATTACCTTTGCACCCGCAAAATCGAGGTGTAGCGCAGTTGGTAGCGTTCCTGGTTTGGGACCAGGCTGTCGCAGGTTCGAGTCCTGTCACCTCGACTACCGAAAGAGAGAAGAAACGATAATGGTTCTTCTCTCTTTTTTTACTGTAAAATTTGGAAATAAACATCTTTTTATGTAAATTTGCGGAATCTTATTACTATCGCAATGAAGCAAGCATTAAGAACTATAAACTTATTATTGGCATTCTTTGTGTGCATTGCCGCATCTGCACTCTCTTCTCATGAACAAAGAAGGGATTTTCAAGTATTCAATGCCGCTAACGGACTTGCAGATAATAGTATCCAGAGAATAACCTGTACGCATACTGGGCGTATGATTATCTCTACAATTGGTAATCTTAACTTCTATGATGGTGCGGGCTTTACGCATATTGACACCCGTAGTGACTATCAGATTCCTCTTTCCGAGTATTCGTATAACTCTCGTCTTCTTTTCGACCGTAGGAAACATCTATGGGTCAAGGATGCCCATTCTGTAGCGTGTGTCGATCTTGCGATGGAACAATTTGTACCCGATCCAGAAAGAGTGATACGGGAGATGGGGTGTTCTGACCCTATTCTGGATATTTTCGTAGACGGTATCGGAGGTACATGGTTCCTGACAGAAAAAGGACTTTTTGATGTAAAGACTCAAAAGACACTGAGCATCCCTAACGGTCTCCATTTACAAGACCTCGTACCCTGTGAAAAAATGCTGTTGACCTTCTACGACAATGGTGAGGAATTGGGATTGGATCGTGAGACGGGTAAAATCCTCCATCGTACAAAGTCATACGAAGACTCAAAAGAATTTAACAAATCCTCAGTCTTTCTTCGGGTCGACAGCCTGTGTTACATGGTTCGTAACAGTGAGAAGGAAGGCATCATGATGTCTTTTGATCTGGCTACACTTTCGTGGAAGGAAATCATGCAGGTTCCCTACCATTTGAATGATCTGGCTGTCTTCCAAGAGCATCTTTATATTGCTTCGCAATACGGATATTGGACTTACCATCTTGAGACTGGGAAAATGGTACATTATAATCAAATTTCAATGATTGGTGGTAAGCTGTCAGAGCCTAATTGTAATGCAATCTGTTTTGACAAGCAGGGTGGCATGTGGATAGGAACCCAGAGAAGGGGCGTGCTCTATTCGCGTCCGAGAATGGCTCCTTTTGTTGTCTATAGTTTTGACAATCCCAAGGCTTGGGAATATAGAGCGATGATGGATCATCTGCAACAGAATGACACTGTCGTCATGGGGATGAAAACCAACTGTATCTTAACGGATAGTCGTCAATGGACATGGTATGGAACGACATCCGGACTCTATGCTTATCGCAAACCAGATGCTAAACCATTGGCGTTCAACAAGAAAAACGGTTTGCTAAACAATGTAATTAATGCTATTGTGGAAGACAAGAACCACAATATATGGCTTAGTACGTCGTATGGCATCTCTTGTGTGATGATTGAAAATGGGAAACCTGTATTCGTGAACAGTTTCAATTCCTATGACAATGTGCCTGTCGAGTCGTTTACCAACGGAAAGGCGATGTGTCTTGATGACGGCACGATTATCATGGAATCTGTTGATCATATCACAACTTTCAATCCTGACAGCTTCACATTGGTGAACCACCGACAACACATCAAACTCGATGTGAAATTGATTCGTCTGCTTGTCAATGGCAACTTTATCGAAGGTGGACAAGAGGTTGACGGCAATATGATTATTGACTGTGCAATCTCCCGGGCAAAAGATATTTGGCTCAATTCCAATCAAAATACGATAACACTGACTTTTTCCGGACTTAATTACTTCCGTCCTTTGCAAACATGTTATCGTGTGCGTGTAAAAGGCATAGATGATGTGTGGAGAGTGTATTCTTACTTCAACGGTACAGGTTTGGTTGACAGTCGGGGCTTGCTCCATCTTCCGATGGTTGGCTTGAAACCGGGCGACTATGAAGTAGAGATTCAAGCATCGGTGTTCCCTGATGTTTGGGATGGTTGTAACACCTTTTCATGGACGGTTCACGTCAGTCAGCCGTGGTGGCAAGCAACGGGAGTCTATGTGTTGCTTCTCTTGGTCATTACAGCACTTGTTTTCTACAATCTCTTGATTTTCAATCGCAACACTCGCATGAAAGCCCATCTGAATGCAGAGGAAAGCAGTATTATCAAGAACATCAATTCCTTTGTCGAACGATGCAAGTCATACGACAATGAGTTGCTCGCTCCGACAGATGATGAGTTGTTTGGACGAAAAGTTGAACTGTCTCTTTCTCCAGAGTTCCTTGAATTAATGGTGAAACTAATGCCATATTTGCTAAAGAACCAACGTGTCACGATGCACAAGCTGACAGAGGTGGCGCAGATGGATGTCGTTCCACTCTATCATTTGCTTGCCACCAATATTTATAAAAGTCCCCGCCAGCTCATCATGTTGCTTCGTCTGCGCAAAGCTGCCTCATTGCTCAAAACAACAAACAAGAGAGTGGAGGACATTTCGAAGGAGTGCCAGTTCTATACGCCTAACTATTTCTTCGGAAACTTCTTCCATCTATACAAGAAGACCCCAGGCGAGTATAGGAACAGTTGAGTTTATTCTGTCTTGAAAACAATGCCTTGATGACCTACTAAACGCCAGGTCCGGTCGCTGTTGCCTTTATAGTAGACAAGAGCCATGTATTTGTTTTCTGTCTGGTAGAAAGAGCCTTCGTCAGGTACACGATGTGTCACGCCATCGGGATCGCGCATGATCAACTGATAATTGTAATATCCCATTTTCTGAAGAATACAGGCTTTATACGAATGGTTTATGGGGTCATAATCCATTACGTAGGTATCAAGATCTTCGGTAGTCCACTGTCCCTCAATCAAGACCTTTGAGTCACCATAGTCGCGTGCAGGCGACAATTGGTAGTGAACATAGACATAATCGCTTAAACGGTTGTTCTCTATGTTGTCACTGTTTCGAATGTAAAAAGCGCCATCGGCATCCTCTGTATAAAGATAGTTGCGTTGTGGCTCACAGAGGTAAGGGTAAACATGGTAGTGCCGTTGCTCCTCATTCCATTCAACACGATCCAGTCCCAAAGTGATATGTGTCGGGTCAAGTACTTCGAACTTGTGGTATTCGTTGCCAGCATCAAAGATCAGTGCTTTGTTATGTTCCCATCTAAGTCCTGTGGGGGTTATGTAGTTGGGCTTGACATCTTTCTTCATGTTATCCTCACGCCCATTCTGTAGTACAAAAACTTGAATCTGGCTTGAAGGATTGTTGACCTTCAATGAGTTATAGTTTAAACTCATGTTTATCTGCTGGTACTTTTGGTTGAAGTCAAGATCCGTGTTTGTCGTAACAGAAAGACCCACATTCATGAGTTTCTCCACTACCCTGAGTTCTACGACAAGCACTTCTTCATTGTCTTCATCCTCATCGAGAACATGGATCCGATAGTTTCCGCTCATTTTTATCCGACATTGGTCGTTCGGAATCTGAAATTGGTAGTGGGTGTATAGAACGGTGGTGTTCAGTGAGTTTTCATAATCGTCAATGACAAAGTCGTTGAAACCTTCAAGCCAGTCGCTTTCAAAGAGTTGGTCGGAAACTGACCAGTCGGCTTCACAATGTTCGATATGCGCAACAAAACGGTGATAGTTGTGTGACATCTCATCAAAGCCGACATGTAAAATATCGTTAGAGTCGAGTGTCATGATGGGTACATCGAGCCAATTGTCATTGACAATGGCTTGGAGGGTTTTGACATTCTCGGCCTTTATCTGGTGTTTGGCAAAAGCCATTATATGCAGTGTGCAAAACAAGAAAAGCATCCATCGTCTCATGATGTTCTGGATTTAGTGGATATGTTCGATTGAGAGTTTCAGCATCTGCTTCGTATCGGTAGTGATACAATAGGGATTGGCCGGCCTGCGTCCTACCACCCATAGGATATGGTCCTGCGCATCAGTGACAACCAACTGCCTTCTTTTTTCCACGACAGGAACCTTCAGGTCGGTGAGAAAATCGCTCAACAGCCGACTACCCGTCATGCCGAATGGCACAAACCGGTCGCCTGTTCTCAATGGACGTACAACGAGCGGGAATCTGACCTTGTCTGAATCGAGACATGCACAAAGCGGTGAACGGCTTAATGTAGGCTCTTCCATGATGCTAACTCTGATACGAAGGTCGTTTGAATAGGCATAAAGCCCTGATTCGGGAATGTGCATCGTGGGGAGTTCGTTCTGGACAGGTGTCAATATGATCCTGTCACGGTCGATGCAGATTTCATGTGTGGAAGAACGCCAGATACGTCCTGAAGGGGCATTCTTTTGTTCGTCAATCTGTCGGATGGTGGCTGCTGAAAAACCGTACTTGCCAAGCCATTCATAAAGGATGCTCAGAGGGGATGCCGTCTGTTGAAGGTCAGTCACTGACATGCTCTGTTCATGGACGAGCCTCTCTATGTTGGCTTGGATATAGGCATTATAGACAGATTCTGCCTCCGTCATCAATTCAATGGTGCGATGCAGGTTTTCAACAGCTGCGGGATTGATTTGCTGAAGGAGTGGAATGACATTCAGGCGAATCTTGTTCCTGACGACCTCGTCTTCAAGATTTGTGCTGTCTGTCACATAGTCCTGTTGAATGTCCTTGAGGTAATCAATAATCTCTTTCCGACTGACACATAACAAGGGCCTTACGACAACGCACGCCTCCGACGAGGTTCCACCGCTATCATCACGACGCGGCCTTATGCCTGCCATTCCGTGAATACCTGTACCTCGCAGCATGTTGATGAGCAGTGTCTCCACATTATCGTCCCGGTGATGCGCTACGCATACGGCATCAGCATCAAGATCCTTTCTGAGCTGATTGAAATAGTGGTACCGCAATCGTCGTGCAGCCATCTCAATGCTTATTTTGTGCAGTTCTGCATACGCAGTCGTGTCGAAATGTGCGATATGGAGAGGGACGGTAAGCCGTTTACACAAGTCATTGACAAACAGCTCGTCGCGTTCCGATTCTTCTCCTCTAAGATGAAAGTTACAATGTACTGCCTCGATTCGATAGCCAAGTGCTAAAAGCAGGCGTAAAAGTGACACACTGTCGGCTCCGCCACTCAAAGCCACCAAATAGAGACGGCTCTTTTGTAGCAGATGATGTTGCTCAATGTATGTCTGGACTTTAGTAACCATACCTTTCCCTTTTTACTCTACATAGAGCACAAGTCCTTTCAGATATTCACCTTCGGGGTGATAGATGTTGATGGGATGGTCGGCGGGTTGATGCAACTGATGTAGAATACGTACTTTCCGCCCTGCCAAGGCTGCGGCTGTAAAGACCGCATTGCGGAAATGGTCTTTTGTGACGACCTGTGAACAAGAGAAGGTGAACAAGATGCTTCTCGGCTGCATCTTCTCGAGGGCTTTTTGGTTCAGGCGGGTATAACCTTTCAGTGCATTATGCAAGGCTCCTCTATGCTTTGCGAAAGCAGGCGGGTCGAGAATGACAAGGTCATACGAATGGTCTTGATTTCCAGCGTCTTTGCTTTCAATACCATCTAAGAACTTGAAGGCATCTTCGCAATAGGCTTCGTGACGTGAATCATTTGGAAAATTCAGCTCTATGTTGGCGCGTGTCAGTTCAATAGCTTTTGCTGAACTATCGACAGAGTGTACCAATTTCGCTCCTCCGCGCATCGCATAGACGGAAAAGCCCCCGGTATAACAAAACATGTTGAGGACTCTTTTGCCTTTGGAGAACTGTTCAAGCAAATGGCGGTTTTCCCGTTGGTCGACAAAAAAGCCTGTTTTTTGTCCTCGAAGCCAGTCAACGCGGAATTTCAACCCGTTCTCAATGCCGATATTCTCATCAGAGCCACCAATCAGGAACTTGTTTTCAGGTTCCATGAAGGGTAGGGTGGTCTCACTTTTATAATACACATTGGCTATGAGACCTTCCGACACTTCAACCAAAGCCTGGGCAATCTCTTTGCGGCATAGGTGCATACCGACACTATGAGCCTGCATGACAGCCGTTTGGCCATAGATGTCGATGATGAGTCCGGGAAGATGATCGCCTTCTCCGTGAACGAGTCGGTAAGTGTTGCTGTTGGGGTTGCCGGCAAGTCCGATAGCCATTCGCATTTGCAGGGCTGACTTGAGCTGTGCCTGCCAGAAATCATGGTTAATGGCCACATCCCTAAAAGTGAGGACTCTCACCGCAATGGAACCCATCTGATAATGTCCAATAGCAATGAAATCGCCATTGGAATTTAAGACTCGGACGGTTTCGCCATCTTTGACACCTTCATCTGCGTGATGTATGGCACCAGAGAAAATCCATGGGTGAAAACGCAAGAGGCTTTCTTCTTTACCCCTCTTCAGATATATTTGTTTCATCTTCTGATCCTTTTTCTTCTCTGATAATCAATTCGTAGTCTTTCACCTGCTCTAACCGCATCAGTTCCTTATAGAGCTGAATACAGGCCCATGCATCAGTTGCGGCATACAGTTTCTGCTTGTCGTCGAGAATGTCACGTTCCCAGTTGCTCAGTTGTTGCCGTTTGCTGATTCTCTTGCCCATCATGTTTGCATAGAGTTTCTGCAAACTAAGATCCTCGATGCCTATTTCTTTCACATGATCCTGCAGGTCGATGAAGTTGCCCGGTGTAAAAGCACCCAAACGATGCAGGCCATTCAGGTCGTCATGCCAGGAAAGGCCTATTTTGGGCGTGGTCTTGTCTTCGAGCAGTCGTATGAGTGCAGGTGCCAGTCCCAAATGGTTGAGTCTGAACAGGAAACAAATGTCTTCAGCTGCTACTTGCAGGAGGGCCACCTTATATTGCCATCCGCGTTTGAAGGAGGGGCGTGTCTCCGTGTCAACACCAAGAATAGGCTGTGACAGCAGATAATTGACTGCCTTCTCCGCTTCTTCAGGGCTGATAACAACGACAATTCTTCCTTCGAAATTCTCTGTAGGTAACGATGAAATCAGACTTTTGTCGAACTTGTTAAAGAGAATTTTGTTCATTTCAAGTGTATTTCGATTTGCAAAATTACGAAATTATTCATAATAATTGGCTATATTATCGAAAAATGTTTTATATAATACTGATTAATTCATATTTATTTCTTACTTTTGCAAAGTTTTTGAAATGTTTTTTTGAAATGAAGTAGGAAATATGGGAAAGAAGAAGAAAAGGAATCAGGAACAAAGACCGTCGTTTGCAGAATCAATAGGGTTCATCAATATATTCCGTAATGAGAAACTACTATTTTTCTTTGGATTGCTAATATTTGCCTTAGCATTCTATTTTGTGCTTTCGTTCATCTCGTTTTTCACGACGGGACAGGCTGATCAGAGTCTGATAGAAAATCTACGTGAGGGTGAGATTGCCAATGAAGACAGCAAGTTCGGGAATTATTGCGGCTCATTGGGGGCTTTTACGGCGTATTATTTCATAAAGCAATGTTTCGGTTTGCCGGCATTCTTTATTCCGGCATTCCTGTTCTTGGTGTCCATGAGGCTCATGAGAGCCTATCGGGTGAATCTTTGGAAATGGTTTTTCGGAATGATGCTGATGATGATTTGGTCTTCTGTGACATTGGCAAAGTTCATGACGCCATTCCTGACATACAGCCATTTCTGTCCAGGAGGCGATCATGGTATGGAAGTTTGCCGGATGATGGAAGGTTATGTCGGGACTCCCGGACTGACCGCAATCTTGGTGTTGATAGCCTTGGCATTCCTCATTTATGTAAGCTCGGAGACCATTTTGCTTATCCGGAAAATCCTGAATCCATCGAAATTTTTTGATCGTATCAAGTTCAATGTCGTGGATACTTCCAAAGAAGTCGACACGTCTGAGGACAGTGATGGTAACCAATTGAAACCGATGGAGGATCCCACTGTATTCGACAATCCCACGCCTGAAGTTGTTGAGTTCGATCATCATCCAACTGTCGGTGGGAATGGGGACTCTTTTGACGTGGATCCAGAGAAAAAGCCATCTCAACGCCGTCCTGCTTCAGGCGGTGATGTCGGCATGGACATTGAGGTTGCTGGTGAGGAAGAGGCTGCGAAGGGTGACAAACTGGTGAAAGAGGACGAGGAAAGAAACCGTGAGCCATACGATCCCAAGCGTGATCTTGAAAACTATCATTATCCTACTCTTGACCTGCTGAAAACATACGAAAGCGATGGCAAGCCGTATATTGATATGGTAGAGCAGACGGCCAACAAGAACCGCATCGTTGAGGTGTTGCGCAACTTTGGCATTGAAATATCGAGCATCAAGGCTACGGTGGGCCCAACCATTACCTTGTATGAAATCACACCGGCACAAGGTGTTCGTATCTCGAAGATTCGCAATCTTGAGGACGATATTGCCCTGAGTCTGAAGGCTCTGGGCATCCGCATCATTGCCCCTATTCCCGGCAAGGGAACCATTGGTATCGAGGTGCCAAATGCGAAACCGAATGTCGTGTCCATGGAGTCGGTTCTTAACTCGAAGAAATTCCAGGAAACGACGATGGATCTTCCCTGTGCCATGGGTAAGACCATTACGAACGAAGTGTTCATGTTCGATCTTGCAAAGGCTCCCCACCTTCTTGTGGCAGGTGCAACCGGTCAAGGTAAGTCGGTAGGTCTGAACGCCATACTCACCTCTCTCTTGTACAAGAAACATCCGGCTGAGATGAAGATTGTACTGGTTGACCCGAAGATGGTGGAGTTTAGCATCTACAAGAATATCGACAAACACTTCCTTGCATGTCTGCCAGACGAAGTGGCCAATCCCATTATCACAGACACGTCGAAAGTGGTTCGCACCTTGCAAAGCCTCTGTGTGGAGATGGATGCCCGGTATGAGTTGCTGATGGCAGCCGGTGAGCGCAACATCAAGGACTACAACCGCAAGTTCATCGCACGCAAATTGAATCCTGAAAAAGGACACAAGTTCATGCCTTACATTGTGGTGGTCATTGACGAGTATGGTGATTTGATCATGACGGCAGGCAAAGAGATTGAACTGCCAATTGCACGCATTGCCCAAAAGGCTCGTGCTGTGGGTATTCACATGATTATCGCCACCCAACGTCCTACGACGAATATCATCACGGGTACCATCAAAGCCAATTTCCCTGCCCGTATTGCCTTCAAGGTGAGTCAGGGCATTGACTCAAAGACGATTCTTGACCGTATGGGAGCCCAGCAGTTGATTGGTCGTGGCGATATGCTCTATCTGCTCGGAAACGACCCGATCCGTGTGCAATGTGCCTTCGTTGACACTCCCGAAGTAGTTGATATTAATAACTTCATTTCTTCGCAGCAGGGCTATTTGGCTCCCTTCGAGCTGCCGGAACCTGTTATGGAGGGTAGTGATGACTTTGACGGAGGTTCTGCGGATGTAGACCTTAGCCATCTTGACCCGATGTTTGAGGATGCCGCCCGATTGATTGTCCAGAGCGGAAGCGGTTCCACAAGCCTTATCCAGCGTAAGTTCTCCATCGGCTACAATCGTGCGGGCCGACTGATGGATCTCATGGAGAGAGCTGGCGTGGTGGGAGCCGCCCATGGCTCAAAGCCTCGCGAGGTGCTGATTCAGGACGAGATGAGTTTGGAGCAATTGTTGAACACATTAAGAAAATAAACGAATATGAAAAAGATCATTTTGCTTTTGTCTATATTGTCATTCAACCTTTCACTCTGTGTGGCACAAAGTGCAAGGGAAGTCCTTGACAAGTGTGCTGAGGTGGTCAGCCACAAGGATGGTGTGAAAGCTTCTTTTCGCATGGAAAGTGCCCGCTATGGTGCTATGAGTGGAACCATTTCCCTGAAAGGGCGCATGTTTTGTGCAACGACAGACATGGCTACCATGTGGTTCGATGGCAAGACCCAATGGACTTATCTGAAACAAAACGATGAGGTGAGTGTGACCACACCGACGGAGGCCCAGCTTCAAGCCATCAATCCCTACAACTTTATCAATATGTATAAGAATGGCTTCAAGCTGTCAATGACCACAAACGGCTCGGTATACAATGTTCATTTGACAGCTGAAGACTCCAAAAAGAAAATCAAGGAACTCTTCATCACGGTCGACAAGAAGAGCTACGCACCAACCGAAGTGAAGATGTTGCAAGACACGAAGTGGACGACCTTTACTATTAGCAATCTTCAGAAGGTGCAATTGACTGATGAGATATTCCGCTTCAATTCAAAAGACTTCCCAACTGCAGAGGTAATAGATTTACGCTAAAGAAATTAATACGATGTCTGCTTTAAACCGTCTTCAACTCTATAAGGCATTAAGTCGCAACAATCGGTTGGGCTTCATGCGCTCACCTTCCATGGAGCAAGGTTTGATAGCCAAGGTGCTGATGTTTATAGGTGGCAGCATGTTTGTATTGTATCTGATTATCTATGGCACTATGTTTGGCTCGATTGCGGCACAAGGGGATGTGTTCTCGTTTATAGTTGCAACGATGCCTTTCATGCTCATGGTCGATTTCTTTATCCGATTTATAGTGCAACAGACACCTGCCATGCTCATGAAACCATACATGTTGCTACCATTGCCACGCAGAAGCGTTGTTGACACTTTTCTCATTACCTCACAGCTCAGCATCTACAATTTTCTGTGGCTTGCCATGTTCTTGCCATACGCTGTTATCACGCTGGCAGGTGGGTGTGAGTTTTGGATGGCCGTTCAGGTGTTGTTGGCCTGTTTGTTGCTGATCATGGCCAACAGCCAGTTCTATCTGATGGTTCGTACCCTTGTGGGGCGGAATCTGTTATGGTGGATTTTGCCCATCGTGGTCTACGGAGCCTATCTCTCCCCTTTACTGATAGATTCAAAGGGAAAGATATTCGAGAAAGTCTTTGATGCCTTTGCAGATTTTGGGGCTACTCCTTTCTTGCTTCCCTGTGTGCTGGTTGTCTATGCCATCGTCTACTGGAGTAATCGCGAGATGCAGTATGCATACGTCTATGAGGAAATCGAGGCCAGTGAAAACAAACAGGTGAAGTTGAAGAGCATCTCACGGATGGCTTTCCTTGAGCAATTCGGCCAGACGGGTGAATACCTGAAGTTGGAACTGAAATCCATCTTCCGCAACAAGGCCATCCGTGCCCGTGTCATATCAAGTCTGACACTCATCATTATCTTGTCGGTGCTGATTGCCTATACCGATATGTACGATGGGCGCATGATGCTCAATTTCTGGTGTTTCTATTGTTTTGCCCTTTATGGTGCCACCACTTTAGTGAAGGTGATGTGTCCGGAGGGTAATTATATAGATTTACTGATGGTTCATCGTGAGAACATTCTGACTTTGCTTCGTGCAAAGTATTACTTCCATGTGGCAATTCTGATAGTTCCTCTCTTCATCATGATGCCTGCTGTCATAGAGGGAAAATTCTCGTGGCTGATGATGCTTGCCTACTTCTTATTGTCCAGCGGATTGCTTTATTTCCTACTGTTCCAGTTGGCTGTCTATAACAAGCAGACACTTCCGCTCGACCAGAAGCTAACGGGGAAGGGCAATGTGGAGAATGGACTTCAGTTGTTCATCGAACTGTTGGCATTTCTGCTTCCGGCTGTCATTTTAAGTGTCTTGCTGATTGTTTTCAGTGAGGAAGTGGCTTATTTGATACTTGCCGTGATTGGTCTGCTCTTCACGATGACTCATCCTCTGTGGCTTAGGAATGTCTATCGCCGCATGATGAAGCGGAAATACGAGAATCTCGAGGGCTTCCATGCCTCCCGCTCATAGTGGGTGGCATCATTCACTTGACTTTCTTCTTTACAGGTTTCCCTTCATTATCTATACGGTTCAGGGCAGTCACTACGTAGGTGTATTTGCTTTTACCGTCTTTGTAGGAGGGTAACACGCAGTATGTGCTTGTGGTGATGGTATAAATCTTTGAGGGATTCTCCAAGTTTATTTTCTCACCTCGGTTGAATCTATAGACAACATATTTGGTAGCCTGATTCTTCCACGTACTATGTCTGGGAGCTACCCATGTCAGCAAATCGATCCCATTCAATCGTGTTGTTCTGAGATTGCGAACCTTTCTCGGTGCCTTTTTCTCTATAAAAGACATGTCGGGTTGCAATGAAGGACGGTTCCAATAATATTGGCGCAGCAAAGTACCGTAGTTTCCGGGATTGTCTACAGCAGCTTTGGCATACCAGAGAATCGTTCCGTCAACATTCTTCATCTCATGATGTAATTTGAACTTTGCTATTTGCTGGTGCTGGTTGGGATTGTATGAATCTTTGGCTTTGACCGTACGCTCAATATCCTCTCCAATATAAAGAGGCCGTTTCGATGCATAGTGATTCCACCATCTTATGAGCGTTTCATAGTCGGCTGCCTTGTTTCCTATTTCCCAATAGATTTGTGGCGCACAATAGTCAAGCCATCCGTTTTTGACCCATAGGAGCACATCGGCATAGAGATCATCGTAGTTCTGGAGACCGTTGGTGTTACTTCCGATAGCAGGGTCACTTCTCCTGTTCCTGTAGATACCAAAAGGAGAAATGCCAACCTTTACCCAAGGCTTTATCTGATGAACGGTCTGATAGAGTTGCTTGACGAACATGTTGACGTTATAGCGTCTCCAATCGGCACGGTTCCTGATGCCATTGTTATAGCGTTGGTATTGGGTATCGTCGGGAATCACTTGCCCCGTAACGGGATAAGGGTAGAAGTAGTCGTCCATGTGAATGCCGTCGATGTCGTAACGCCTTACGATGTCGCTAACCACCATGCAGATATAGTTGCGATTTTCGGGTAATCCGGGATTGAGGATTTTCAAGCCGTCATAGTCAAAACAGCGTGACGGATTGGTGATTGCCACATGGTTGACAGCCAGCTCATTCGTGTTTTTTGTCTTGGCTCTGTATGGATTGATCCATGCATGGAGTTCCATGCCGCGTTTGTGGCATTGTTCAACCATCCACTGCAGAGGGTCCCAATAGGGTGAAGGGGGCATACCTTGTCTGCCTGTCAAGAATCTGCTCCAGGGTTCCAATCTACTGGCATAAAGGGCATCGCATTCGGCCCTAACCTGAAAGATGATGGCATTCACACCGTCCTTTTTCAACTCATCTAACTGATAGCTAAGGGTCTGTTGCATTTTCTCGGTGCCAATGCCTTGGAACTGTCCGTTCACGCATTGAATCCATGCACCGCGAAACTCGCGTTTCTTCTGTGCGTCGATCGGCAGAAAAAATAAACATGCCAACAGGAATATTAGATATTTCTTCATCTCACAGTCAATTTTCAAATGTCAACTATAGGTATTGGTGAATCTTTTTTGTCCAGTCTTCACCATTCTCCGGGCAATACGTGTGTATTCCGACTTGACTTGCCGCTGCCACGTTTCGGGGAGAGTCGTCGATGAAAAGGCAAGCCGATGGAGGTGTCTGTTCTTCTATGAGTACGGAGCGGAAGAATGTCTCGTTGGGTTTCATCAGCTTCATCTGATAGCTAAGATAGCAAGCATCAAAATAGTCACTGATAGGATGGCCTTGAGGATTGGGATCTTCCATTCCTTCTGTACCCAAGGAGAAGGCAGGACTCATGGCCCACGACATCATGAAGGGGTTGGTGTTTGAGAGCAAGACCAGCCGGTAGCCTTCGCTTCTGAGTTGTTGCAGCATGTCAAGGTTGCGCTGTGGAACCGACTTGCAATATCCTAACCAACCATAGCGGCATTCTTCAAAGGAGAGAGGCCTTCCGGCCATTTTGCTTAATTCGTCACGGAATGTATCGGCACTGATGAGTCCTTCTTCCAGATCGCCGAAAATACCACTTTGGCGATAGGGATTGAGAATCTCCTCGACATTACTGATTCCCAGTTCCTTAAAACGACGGATGGCTTCGGGTTGGTCAAGAGTCATGACCACACCGCCCAGGTCGAAAATGATGGTTCTTATTTTTTCCATAAATCAAGTTTTTTCTTACGTGCTTCGTCGAGGCTTAGCAACTGTTGCTGTTCCTCGGCATATTGTTGACGCATCGTTGCGTAGGTATTCTTCAGTTCTTTTTCTATCTGCTTTTCGTCGTTCATCAGACGGGTAGCAGTCAGGGCGTTTTGGGAGGCATCCTTCATCCATACCACCGGGCCTTCATAGACAGGCGCAATCTTCAGGGCGACATGGAGCTCGCTGGTGGTGGCACCGCCGATCATGATAGGAATCTGAAGACCAGCCTCTCGCAGCTCTTTGGCTACATTGACCATCTCTTCAAGACTGGGAGTGATCAGACCCGACAAACCGATGATATCGACCTTTTCTTCGATGGCTTTTTTCACGATTTGTTCGGCAGGCACCATCACACCGAGGTCGACAATCTCATAGTTGTTGCAGGCCATGACGACAGAAACAATGTTCTTTCCTATGTCGTGAACGTCGCCTTTTACCGTGGCAAGCAGCACCTTACCAGCTTTGGTCGATCCAGCTTCGCGCTGTGCCTCAATGTGTGGCTGAAGGATGGCAACTGCCTGCTTCATGGTGCGGGCCGTCTTGACAACCTGGGGAAGGAACATCTTGCCTTCGCCAAAACGTCTGCCCACCTCGTTCATTCCGTCCATCAACGGACCTTCGATGATATCGACGGCACGGGGATATTTGCGAAGGGCCTCTTCAAGGTCTTCTTGTAGTGATTCGCCAACCCCCTGAATCAATGCCTGTTGAAGGCGTTCTTCAACAGTCGTTTGGGGACTGTCACTTTTCTCTAATGATGAAATCTTTTCCGAATGGCTGCCTGCCGACTTCTGACGGGCATTCTCGTCTTGTAGCGAGACACTTAGCTCGACCAGTCTTTCAGAAGCATCGGCTCTTCGGTAAAGAATGGCATCTTCGATAACGTTGAGTTGAGAAAGTGGTATGTCACCATATTGCACCTTGGTGGCCGGATTGACAATGCCGAAATCCATACCTGCATGAATGGCATGATAGAGGAAAACGGCATGCATGGCTTCGCGAATGTAGTTGTTTCCTCGGAAAGAGAACGACAGGTTGCTGACACCTCCACTGACATGCGAACCTGGCAGATTTTCCCGAATCCATCGGGTGGCACGTATGAAATCGAGGGCATAGCTGTCGTGTTCCTCAATACCAGTTGCGATGGCAAGAATATTAGGATCGAAGATGATGTTCTGGGGATGCATGCCAACCTCTTCAGTCAAGATACGGTAGGCTCGTTGGGCAATGCTGATGCGTCGTTCGTAGGTCGTTGCCTGACCTTGTTCGTCAAAGCACATCACCACTACGGCAGCTCCATAGCGCATAACATCCCGTGCGTGACTTTTGAAGACTTCCTCTCCTTCCTTCAACGAGATACTGTTGACGATACTCTTGCCCTGAACACATTTCAAGGCAGCCACGATGACGTTCCAGTCGCTGGAGTCAATCATGATCGGTACGCGCGCAATGTCAGGCTCAGAGGCGATGAGATTCAAGAAATGTACCATCTCTTTCTGGGCATCAAGCAAGCCATCGTCCATATTGATGTCGATGACAAGTGCTCCGTCACTGACTTGATGGCGTGCAATACTCACAGCTTCGTCGTAGTTCTTCTCTTTGATGAGACGTAGGAATTTCCGTGAACCTGCCACGTTGCACCGTTCACCCACGTTGATGAAGGTAGAGAGAGGAGAGTGGAGAGTGGAGAGTGGAGAGAGGTTAGACTGAACTTCCAGAACGTCAAGACCAGACAGCCAAAGTGCCTTCGGCCTCTCTGCCGGCACATGGGGAGTTTTCCATTTCCAAACTATTCTCTCTCCACTCTCCTCTCTCCACTCTCCTCTAACTAAATCAGCGTACTTTGCGATGAAATCGGGTGTTGTGCCACAACAGCCACCCACAATGTTCACAAGCCCTTCATCTATAAACTCACCTATTTGCGGAGCCATCGTTTCAGGTGTCTCGTCGTATAGGCCCATTGAGTTTGGAAGGCCTGCATTGGGATAGGCACTTATATAATAAGGAGCGCGTCGAGCCAGTTCTTTGAGGAACGGTTTCATTTGTCTTGCACCAAAGGAGCAGTTCAGACCAATGGAGAAAATGGGGTACGAGTCTATCGTTGCTAAAAAGGCGTCAAGTGTCTGGCCGCTCAACGTTCTGCCAGCCAAATCACTAACGGTAACACTCAGCATGATGGGGAGCTCTTTTCCCATCCGTTTCATCGTGCTGAGAGCGGCATCGATAGCCACCTTGGCATTCAAGGAATCGAAGATTGTCTCAATCAGGATGGCATCGACACCTCCTTCAATGAGTCCTTCCATTTGTTCCGTATAGGCGGCAAACAATTGGTCGTAGGTGAGTTCGCGTGCAGCAGGGTTGCTGACATCGGGCGACATGGAACAAGTCTTGTTCGTAGGTCCTACGGAACCGGCAACAAACCGTGGCTTCTCTGGTGTGGAATATTGATCGGCAACCTTTCGGGCAATGCGCGCACCCTGCAAGTTCATCTCTCTTGCCAAATCTTCTTTTTGGTAGTCACCTTGTGAGATGCGCTGGGCATTGAAGGTATTGGTAGTGATGATGTCGGCTCCAACTTTCAGGTATCGTTCGTGAATGTCACTGATAATGTCGGGACGTGTTAGGCAGAGCAGGTCGTTGTTCCCTTTCTGTCCTTGAAAATCAGCTTCAGTAAGCCCATATTGCTGAATGACAGTGCCCATGGCACCATCGAGAATCAGTATCCGTTCTTTGACAATCTCGTTTAGTGTTGGTCTCATCATCTATATTGACGGCACTTTCTGTCTTTTTTATTTGTAAATTTTCATTGCTCGGTCCATTTCCCTACGGTCTTCCTTCTCTTTCAGTGTCAGTCGCTTGTCGTATGATTTCTTTCCTTTGCATAAGGCAATGTCCATCTTGGCTCTTCCGTTTTCATCGAGGAATACTAATGTCGGAACAATCGTATAGCCCGTTTGCTTGGTGGCACTGGCAAGGCGCGAGATTTCCCTTCGGGTCAGCAATAGCTTGCGGTCGCGCTTCATCTCGTGATTGTTGTACGAACCGTAGAAATAAGGGCTGATACTCATGCCTTTGACCCAAAGTTCACCATTGATGATGGTGCAATAGGTGTCAACCAGACTGGCTTTGCCTGCACGGATGGATTTGATTTCCGTGCCTGTGAGCACGATGCCGGCTGTCAGTTCTTCAATGAAGAAATATTCAAAGGCAGCTTTCTTGTTTTTTATCTGTACTGGACTCTTCTTTCTGAGCAGCTCCTGTTCTTTGTTCATGGCTAAAGCGCAATTTTTGCAAAATTCTCAATATGTTCATCGATGTAGCGGGCAATCTGCTCTGTCCACTCCTCTTCGTTCTCCACGAATTTGTCATCCATATCGTCGAATTCGGGATATTGCTCGAAAAGAGCCATGAACTCCTCATCGGTGCAGTCCTTTTCAATCTCTGCACCATATTTAACATAGAGGGTGTGGGCATCGTAGATCATTTTGGAAAGCTCGCGCATGCCCCACAGCTTATTAAGGGCTTTGGCAAACGGATTCTTGAAGATAAAGGGTCCGTAGCCGTTGTGGATGAGCTGCACGAAGCCACCGTCCATGATCTCCTCATGGAGCGTGTCCCAGGCCAGCAGCGTAATCTGGTCGTTGTTCAGTTCGCCCATGTTCTCGGCTGTCAGCTCGCCTCCGATGGATTGGCGAATGGCATCGATGAACACTTTCACGAAAGCATCCATTCCTTCGCCGGCTGCTTTGCGCAGAGCATCATCGCTCACGAATATATCTTTCATTTCTCTGTAGAAGCTTTCAATATTGAATTATCATGCAAAATTACTATTTTTTATCTGAATGACAAAATATTGTCGGATTTTTAGGCTGTTTTCGCCTTTTTAATAAGATTTAAGGGGAAAAACTTGTTATTCTTAGTTTGTTTTCCGATATTTGCTTTCAAATTTAAGTTGTTAAATATGAACAAGAAAAAATTAAATCGTATAAAACTAGTTCTTGTAGAAAAAGATAAAACGGGAGTCTGGTTGGCTGGACAGTTGGGAGTGACTGCTGTGACAGTATCAAAGTGGTGCAGTAATATCACACAGCCAACATTGCCAACACTTGATAAAATAGCGGAACTATTGGAGTGCGAGTTAAGAGATTTGATAATTGAATAATACTATCCAAATGAATCAATCACAATACAACCAATTATTTTCTTTCATTTGGAACATTGCCAACGATGTGTTGGTACATGCATTCGAGAAAGGGGATTACAAGAAGATCATACTTCCGTTCATGGTGCTTCGTCGCATCGACGTACTCCTTGAACCAACGAAAGCTGCCGTGCTCCAGAAGAAGGAGTTTTGCGACAGCCATAATCTCGTTGATTATACTCCATTCCTCACTCAGGTGACAGGTTATCCGTTCTACAACACTTCTGCGTTTACGATGAAGACTCTAAAGAATGAGATAGACCCACAACGCTTGAAGATGAATATCATTGAGTACTTCAATGGGTTCTCTCAGGACGTGCAGGACATCATCGACAAGTTCAAACTCCGTCAGCAAGTGGACAACCTCACAGAGGCAGGTCGCCTTGGTTCGCTCTTGGAGAAGTTCACCGATGAGAATATCAACCTCTCGGTGAAGCCTGTCATGGAGGAAGTGACAGAGAAGGATGGAACAAAGAAGATGGTTGAGCGTCTGCCAGGACTCGACAACCACACTATGGGAACCATCTTTGAAGAGTTGCTCCGTAAGTTCAATGAGGAAAACAATGTGACTGAAGCTGGTGAACACTTCACACCTCGTGACTATGTTCGTCTGCTCGGACAGTTGGCAATAGAGCCTATCAAGGACAAACTTTCCGATAATACCTACACCATCTATGATGGCGCATGTGGTACTGGCGGTATCTTGACGATTGCCCAAGAAGAGATAGAGCGCATTGCCAAGGAAACGGGCAAACGTGTCCGTACAAGTATCTTCGGTCAGGAATTGCAGCCAGATACTTATGCTACTTGCAAGGCAGACTTGATGATTTCAGGCAACATCAATAAGTTTACTTACCGTCTCGGTACTGTTGACCATCAGTATATTGCCTTTGGTTCAACTATCAGTCAGGATGGTCATGCTGGCGAGAAGTTCGACTTCTGCATCTCGAATCCCCCATTCGGCACTCCTTGGAAGGAAGACTTGAAGAATTGGGGTGTTGGCGACAAGAAGGAGGTGACGGATCCACGCTTCTTCGATGGAGTGACAAGTTTCATTCCCGACATTGGCGATTGCCAGATGCTCTTCCTTGCCAACAATGTAAGCCGAATGAAGGACACTCCACTCGGAACACGCATTGTTGAAGTACATAATGGAAGTTCTCTTTTTACGGGAAAAGCAGGAGGAGGTGAAAGTAACCTTAGAAAGTACATTATTGAGAATGACCTTCTTGAGGCCATAATCCAAATGCCTGATAATGATTTCTATAACACAAAAATTGCTACATACATTTGGATTGTTACAAATCGGAAAGAACAAAAGAGGAAAGGCAAGGTTCAACTTATTGATGCTTCTGCTTTAAAGACACCACTAGATAAACATTTAGGGAAAAAGAACTGTTTGACAAGTGATAAAGACAGAAAACAGATATTGGATTTACTTATTAAATTTGAAAACAACGACAATAGCGTCATTCTTGATAACAAAGAGTTCGGATATTGGGATGTCGAGATTTTACATCCGATGAAAGATGAAAGTGGAAATGTCGTTAAATCAAAAGGAAAGGTAAAATATTCAAAAGATAAGTATTCTCTTCAAGTGCCTTATACATATCCATCTGGGATTAAAGGCTTTTTTGCAAATGAAGTAGTTCCACATGATCCTGAGGCTGTTATAGGAAAAGCTGTCTTGGGTTATGAGATAAGATTTGCGAACTACTTCAGTCGGAAACATGATGTGAAAGAAACAAAGTCTTTGCAAGACAAAATTGGTTTGATGCAGAAGGACGTGTTATCCTTATTGCCAAAGATATCGGATTGGTTTAGGAATGATAATGTATGCTTGAAGGAAAGTAAGAATCCTGTTTTAGGAAAGATACCATCACATTGGGAAGAAATACAGTTCAAATATTGTTTCAATGAAAGAAATGAAACTGGACATCCTAATGAAGAAATGTTATGTGCAACTCAAAATAAAGGGGTAATACCTCAGTCCCTATATGATGGTAGTGTTGTTGTTGTTACAAAAGGATTCGAGAGTCTCAAGTTGGTGAAAAAAGGTGACTTTGTTATAAGTCTTAGATCTTTTCAAGGAGGGATAGAGTATGCTTACTATCAAGGCATCATAAGCGCTGCTTATACCATTCTTGAACCAATAGACAAGGAATACACAGAATATTTTAAGTATCTTTTCAAGTCATCAGTATTTATTAATTTATTAAAAACCTGTGTTACAGGCATTCGTGAAGGACAAAATATTAACTATAACCTTCTTGGGAATAAGTATATTCCTATTCCACCAAAAGAAGAGTTAAAAGGTTTCTTGAAATTGAATGAGGTTAATGACTTGATTTACGCATTTGAAGATAATGTGAATACACTCAAAGAATATAAAAAGCATTTGATTTCAGATATAGTAACAGGTCAAATAAAAGTTTGCTAATAAAAAAATACAAATATGAGACTAAACAAATTAACAGTAAAGAATCTCCGTTTATATGGAGACGAAGAACAGACAATTGTGTTTGACCCACAAAAGAATGTCACAGTTCTTTTAGGAGATAATGGAGCAGGCAAGACCTCTTTACTTGATGCATGCTCTGTTCTTTTAAGTCAGTTTTTTGAGCACTTCCCTAATGTTTCAAAAAAAGACTTTAGACCAGATGATGTTCGCAACGAAACCAACGAAAGGCAGGCCAATTATATGCATTGTAGCATTTCTTTGTCAGCGAATCAAGGTGAACACCCCATGGAATTAAATCTTATTGAAAATGCAGAAGTCATTGAAGTAGGTATGAATCGTAAAGGTAATCAAACTCAAATTCCAGATTCTTTGTTGAAGCCTATTAAAGACTATTCTCTTGCTGTTAAGTCAGATATTGACGATGATAGGACGATTGCATTGCCTGTCCTTGCTTATTATGGCACGGAAAGAGGTCGTATTGATGTTCCTGAGAGAAGAAGGGATTTTAATGACGTCTTCCCTCGTTGGTATAGCTATCAAGATGCATTAGAGCCAAGTACAAATTTCAAGCGATTCTTTACTTGGTTTGAGAGAAACGAGGATCTTGAACGTCGCGAACGCGAAAGATTGTGGGACAGGGAATATACATCACAAACTCTCGACGTTGTCAGAAGAGCATTAGAAGTATTCTTTGAAAAAGAAAGACTGGTAAGACCAAGAGTTGAAACAGGTCCTTTGCGCTTTGTAATGGATGACGTTTCTAATCCACAAAATCCGATGGAAAAACGCATAGACAGGATGAGCGATGGTTATCGTATATCCATTGCTATGGTGGCTGACATAGCAGCTCGTATGGCTGAAGCTAACCCAACGTCAGAGGTTTCAGGGCTTCAAGACCTGTTAAATGCTCATGGGATTGTATTCATTGACGAGATAGACTTACATTTACATCCGAAACTTCAAAGAGAGATTCTCAGAAGATTAAACAGTATTTTTACAAATGTACAATTCATTGTTAGCACACATAGTCCTAACGTGATACTTGGCGCTTTAGATTTAGTACAAGTAGTTAAGCTTGATCATGGTGTGATAGATACGAGTGTTAATACTGCACAGTACGAGAAGTACGATGTAAGCCTTATGTTGCTAAGTAATCTCTTCGGCCTTGAAAATGTGAGAAATGACGAATATCTCATAGACAGTAAGAGATATGAGGACTTACTGTTAGCGACAACAATGTCTGAGGCTGAGAAAATAGAGTTTGACGAATTAGGAACAAAACTTGAGCGTTATACATCCCATGATGTGGAAATCATAAAGTCAACAATTGCAAAAATACAAGGGAAATGATAAAAATAGACAAGTCCAATCAGATTCCTGAAATTTTGACAGGAAACAAAGCGTCTGATGCACAAAGCGCTATTGATAATATGATTCAACAGGGCAGACAACCAGTCTCGGGTGATTTTGACAACACTATTTATAACGGTAGAGGTGTAAAGACCCAATTGCTGCAAGATCAAAATAACAAATGTGCATATTGTGAAATAACCTTGGCAGGTGATTATGGTGCTGTAGAACATTATAGGCCAAAAACTGGTTGGAGAGAGAACGACATCGACACATTACATACACCAGGCTATTACTGGTTAGCTTATGAATGGACAAATTTGCTCTGCAGCTGTGACAAATGTAATGGTCCGGCACGCAAAGGTAATCTGTTCCCATTAAGAAATCCTGCTACACGAGACATTGCACACCAGAATATTTCCCAAGAAGTGCCTCTAATAATAAATCCGGCACTTGAAGATCCTGGACAATTTTTACGATTTAATCAATACATGGCCGTACCAGTTATTAGTAATGGAATAGAGTCTGACAAAGGAAAAGAAACGATTAATACCTTTGATTTGAATGGACAAATTCCCACTAACACAACTCCTGCGAGAACGGATTTGTTAAATGAGAGAAAGAATAAATGGTTTGAAGCAAAAGTTCTTTATGATGCATATATCAAACTAGGAATGAATAAAAATGATGCTATTGATAGCGTAAAGGCTATATATGCCCAACCTGCAAAGCAATTCTCAGGTATGTTCGTGAATCAAGATAGATGGTTTTAGGCAGACTTTCACTATGGACACATCAGAAACAGGATTTGAAAAGATAATAGTCGATTGGCTCGTACAGCAGAATGGTTATGAGCAAGAGACTCCACACGTCTTCAATAAGGACTTTGCCCTTGTTGATAAGTGGGTGGAACGATTCGTTACTGAGACCCAACCAGAAAAGGTTGAGCAGTCAATGTGCTTTGCTTCACCAAGTGAACGACTGAAGTTCTTCACTCGTTTGAGTAACGAGATAACTAAGCGTGGCGTAACTGATGTACTGCGCAAGGGATATAAGTTCAATGGCTCGACCTTCGACCTGTACTATCCATTGCCATCAGAGTTGAATCCAAGTGCAAAGGTTGCATACGAACATAACATTTTCGGAGTCATCCGTCAGGTGATGTACTCTAAGTTGAACACCAACGAGATAGACTTTGTGGTGTTCATCAATGGTCTGCCACTTCCTTCATTAGATGAGCAACGCTCCATCGTCTCGTACATCACCGACAAGACAGCCAAAATTGACACCCTCACCTCGAAGCTCCAGCAAGAGATAGAGTCCATCAAAGAATACAAGCAGCGCCTCATCAGCGATGTTGTAACAGGTCAAATAAAAGTGTGTTAAAGGAAAATGGAAGACTACAATGACTACATAATAGCAAAAAGGGAATACGAGGTGTTTTCAGATGGCGGCTACACCATTATCAAAACGGAACCCAACGAACATCATTTGGTACGATTGATTGCTGAGGAAGGCGGTATGGTTTCAACCGAATATTTGTGTTACCTTTCTGGCAGTGCTCATCGAATATCTTTGTTCCGTGAAAAACAACTAACACCAAGTATAGAAATGGGCTATGTCATGACTGTTGAGGAAAACGGCATAGAATATTGCATTCTGACAGAAAAGGGAACTGAACTGTATAAAGCTATCAATACCCAAGAAACAGCAGGTAGTACCCAAGAAACTCATAGGCAAATGAAAGATGCC
>CAMYVQ010000009.1 GCA_947302435.1 uncultured Prevotella sp.
CGCTTCCTGCACCAGTGTATGGCAACAAGTTGATACCATGATTGAACAGCAACTTATTCCTTGGCACCGATGCGCCATGCTTAATGCTTTCCATGCTGACACCTTCTGGCTGAACATTCTCGATGTCGAGCAGAACCTGTGGAACCACACCTTCCGATGCCAAACTCCCCAACAAGTTCGTCGTCTCTTGCACCTCCACAAACTATAGCGGATTGATGCGTCCTGTCTTGTCATCAATACCCACCACTATCATGCCGCCACGAGAATTGCTTTGTGCCACCATCTCACAGCTCACATCATACTTGTTGCCACGAGTCACCCGCTCCTTGCGCTCGGCATTGCCGCTTCGCTTGTCGAAGAACTGCACTCGCGTCTGTTCTGCCGTGTCTCTTAGCCTCAGTATATCTTCTGTCGTCATATATCTAATAACGTTTTTATTCGTTGCATTATTATTGTTACATACCTCATCAGCCAGCCTTTAGCCTCCTTCCAAATTGCTTCCAGTCTGCTTCTAAAACGAAAGAAGTAAATGAAAAAACTGATTTTTGTGTTTGAACTTAAATTTGGAGTCAAATTTGGAATCTGGCTACGACTGTTCTTGTTCTTTCAGTTTGTATGTGCGATTTCTATTCCCGCCACATGAAACAAGTACGCCCTCATCCACCAGTTGATAAAGAAGCATCTTTATTCTTGTTGTGCTGGAACTTAAAAGTTTCACAAGATCCTCTGTTTTTGCTTCACCATTCCTATGGATGTACTCAATTATTATCGTCCGCTTATCGTCCGCTTTTATCGTCCGCTTATCGTCCGCTTTGTCATTATCGTCCATTATTACTTTATCGTCCGCTTTTATCGTCCGCTTTGTGCGCGCCATTTTACTAGTGTCTATAGTCAATGTTGTGCGGGCAGGAGCGTAAGTGACGTCGTAATCTGGCTGTGTACCGAGTTCCGAGTTACAGATATCAAATAAATCAGGGATGCCACTACCTGCCCGTTCTCCGAAGTCAAGCAGGCCAAACATCTTCATGATAGTAGCATTTCGTGCATCAGAAGTGCCGCCACTCAATGCTGTCCTTAGCCCAGGACGCATATCGCCGGGGTTGGCAAATGACAGCGAATCTGGCCGACGGACGATAACAACACCCTTTTGGCCATAGTAATCGGAGTGGGCCAGCGTATTTACTATCATCTCGCGCAAAGCCTTATGCATAGGGACTTCATCTTCCCGACTTCCATCCTGACTAAGTTGGAACGGAACAGGAAATGCACTCCGCAATCGATGATACACATGAAAGAAGAAATCGAACAAGTTGCCACTCCAATCGCCCGAAGACGAGACGATGCGATGTGTCCATCGAATTTTGGGGTCAAGTTGTTCACGGTAGTCAAGGAAATAGTCAGGCATTTCTCTCGTGATGTCATACTCATGACCAAACATCAGCAGACCAGCCACTGTAGGATATACACGCCCATCCTCACGATCGAACCCCATAGCCCCTATACTGCGTAGGAACATTTCATCATCCTGTTTGCTCCATACATGTCCAGAATGTTTCCCGTTAAAGTAGTTGCGGTAGTCATGCACCGTGTTCATATCGAATACCGACATATCCAGTCCTCTAAGAACTTTAGTATCTGTAGTCGATGCGGCAGCATCACGATAGATAGCCGCCACTTGGTCACGATTGCACAAATGATCACCTTCGCCATATCGGACATAAGTCCCACGCATCGGGTCTTGTCCTATATATACTGGTCGAATGGTACGATCTGCCCGAGGAACCTCAATCACGACAATTTGTTTGCCTTCAACCTCCTGCTCATATACCATATTATTAGTCAGGATGTTCACGCTAACCTTCTGCCGGTTATTCACCATGTTCCAGAAGTCACCTATCAGTTTATGTGAATCCTCAACACCTTTCACGGACAGCGAGTGGTCATTCTCTTCCACGACTCCCAAGAGGATAATCCCCCCTTCTGTATTGGCAAATGATGAATAAGTCTCCCAAATATTGTTTGGAATCAGGTTCTTTGCTGTCTTTGCCTCAATACGATGATCTTCCTGATACACCGTAAGATTATTGATGTCTATTATCATATCATTATAACGTTTTGTTTTTTACTTTAGTCATCTGTGATTACGATATCTCATTCGTCATTTATATATCCAATTTATCCGCTTATCTTGTTAGGATTCTCATTCTCTATCAGATTTTTGAGTTCATCAATTTTACTTATGATATCCTCCTTTTTGCTATGTGGTTTATTAACCAAAAACAATACTTCTTTGGCCAAAATTTTCCTTTTACATATATGTTCTGTATCATTAGGGAATGGGTAATGAATATTATCCCGCTTATCAGGACGTGCCAGATAAAAATCCTCCAAATCCCATATAGGTTCTTTTTCAACCTTAATAATCTTCCCTATTCTCTCATTCCATAGATCATTCCTATACCCATATTGAGATATCGCTATGATACATAAAGCCATTATGGCATTGATAGCATTGTATAATTTTGCATCCGTGAATTTATCTTCGCGGTTATGCTTAACATTATTGTATGCTTTATACCAGAAAAGTTCTTCGTTTTTTTCCCATTTGCAAAATGGAGAGTAAATCCCCAAATCATCATATCTATAAAACGACAAACTGTATTCATCCAGCCTTAAGGTGCCCTTAAGTTTGTGATAATCCTTCATCTGGAAATATTTCCCAATTGGTCTTACTGCATTATTTGTCAAAATATGCTGCATCCTTGAATCCAACTCTGTACATGCTAACATAATAACATTTCTTATAGCATGCCCATAAACACTATATTGCTTTTTATGGGGTGAGACAACTTTAAAGATGGAATCCAAATCATCAAATATAATCTCTATTTGCCTCAACAGATTAGAATACTCGTTAGGGGCAGTAATTGGTAAATCTTCATAAAAATCTCTTGCAGGCTTCCCTTCTTGAAATGGTATAGAAAAGTCTTTTAAATACTTATCTGTAAATAATGGTCTATAAATAAAACTGAATGACTGACCATAATTTAAGTTTAAGTGAATAAGTCTAAAATTAGTCCCTGTATTGTTTTGAGAAAGAAACGGAGTACTCTGTTTTAAGCGTTCGAAGATGCTCTTATCATCTAATGAGCACAAATTGTTTATAGGAGCCCCAGACGTTATCCAATAGCCATTTTCGTCAGTTTCTAAAACATAAGTTTCGTCGTTGTCAAAATGCATAGGAAAACCTGTCGTAATCTGGCATCCCCAAGAATCACAATCTATTAAAGCTATATATGTTCCTGTCCTATTTTTCATAAATACATTTTTAGATTGCTATCTTCTTTATATACCGATAAAATCTTCTGCCGAATCTGGAGGTAATATCTGCTCCAGTTTACGTTTGTACTCTACTGAAGGAAGCATTGCTGAAACAAGTTGTTTCAGTATTTCCATGTTCTCCATATAGAACAAATACCACTGTTTCATATACCACAAGTTCCTAACGGAAAAGTTCTTGCTTTCAGGAAACTTTTTCTGCATATTCAGGCTTACCTGCTCCACAACACCAGCACCCCAACGTTCCTCTGCTTTCTTTTGCACAAGGTCACGTCCCATCTGCCAGTTGAACAGTAGTTTCTCGCCATTTACTTTCACGGCAGCCTTCACCTGAGCCGAACGATAGCGATGCTTTAACTCTGCTATCCACTCTGCATACTCAGCATCCAGCTTCACATCATGAGACTTCACCATACGTGGCTCACTGATTTCTATCTCCTTATTCTGTTTGTCCATATTTCTATAACGTTCTTATTCCTTAATCTATTGCTTGCGAAAAAAGATCAGGAGACCCCCATAATTCTATACCCTCTTTCCTATTCAATCTCAGCCAGATATGAAGGCCGTTCTTCTATGCTCAACACTAACGATTGGTCTTTGTCAGAAACCCATGCCCTAAGGATACTATCCCAAATAAAAACTGTTAAAACTGGTTGTTGGATTGCATTTGTTACCACACATAATCTATAACTGTCTTTGTTATTCATCATAGATTTGTATTCATTATTTGAGATACGGACACTTATTTGACTTTGGGCCAACCCTTTTACTTCTAGTTTTAGACTGACGTGCTCTTTTGCTGCATCCAAATCCCAACCAATGTTTTCTTTCTCACGAGAGGTTACTTGATATCCGAAACGTTTATACTTTTCAGTTACAAACTTTACAGCAGCTAACTCTACTTGTTTACGCGCTTCAGCATCAATCTTTACCTGTTTTGTAACAGGAACATCCTGAAAAGCATTAATATAATCGATAACGTCTTTTTGAAAAGCTTTTACGGATAGCAAATCTGAATCTGCATACCATACGTTTGATTGGCCTAAAAAGCCTTTTCCTATCACATTTGCTCTAGGTACCTTAAAAGTCCTTTGATCTAAAGGAATAAGTATGCAATCCTCGGCTTTCGCCGTGATATTGTATTCATAGTATTTTCTTTGTTTTAATTGCGACGCTTGAAACTTGCTATATACTGTTGCATTTTTATACCACCCCAAAATATAAGTACCTCCATTCTGAGGATGTGTAGCCATCCACACAACTAACACATTATTAAGTTGTTCCGCAGCATCGCAATTCCTATCTATACGTCTTAGATTTATAGCTCCCCATTTAACAGGTTGAACATAACCATAACAAATCCCGTCAATAGGCATGAAGTTATATACTTCGTGTTTGTCGTCATTCCTATAACTGCCGCCACCATCTATCTGGTCTTTGGGGTTGTAACCTCGATAATGGATCATCCATCCTATATTTGCAAATAGAATTCTCATACTGCTCTCTTGTTATTTGTTTAGTCTCACTTTTGTTTACCTACAACGTTTCTAAGTTCCTCTACTGTTAACACTCTTCCGTTAATGCCTCTATGAAGCATGGCATGACAGTTAGGACAGACAGGAACAAGGTCTTTCACTGGGTCAAGCAGATATTCTTTTCCGATAGTCGAGATTGGCACAACATGATGTATATGAATAAAACCTCGTCCCAGTTCTCCATACATCTTTTCAAAATCCATTCCACAAACTTTACACTTATACCCATGTGCATCAATGCATTTCTGACGTGCATCTCGATTCCTCTCGTACTGGTTGACTGCAATTGTTTTCTTAGCTCCTTCAAAAAGCCCCTCGAAAGATGGCAACTCTTCGAAGTCGTTGTCTGTTGGTCCTGCATTAAACACGGAAAGAATATGCTCTAGCAAATTCCCGAATATTTTCCTTGGCCCTTGTGGAACTCCTTTTAGTCCAAGCTTTTTAAGCTCGTCCAAGTGTAGCAACATAGAATTTTTCCCTAATACTTTAAGTCGATGATACGGCTCGTCTGGATTTGTCTCACCTTTTGGACTATGTTTTTCTCCCCAATACTTAATATCATTTATTGTTTTACGATATGGAATGTTAATCGCTACGACTTCCATCATATAACATACGCGCTGAGTAGGCTTCGTGCGATAAATGAACACAACATCGCCTACTTTCGGAGAAAAGCTTGATTGCCAATCGACGTATTGGCTTTCATTCAAACAGTCTTCAAGCCTAAATATACTGTCATTTGAGGAAATAAGCCAATAAGTAACTATCTCTATTTTCTCTTTTTCTTTAAACAATTCCAATAATTTCCACGGAATATAAGCAAAGTCTAAAGCGTCTCTATCAGGAAATAATTGATGAAATAATTCTAAAAGTGTGTAACTTGCACTTTCCCATTTCTCTTTGTCATAATGAGGAAGCTTGATATCTGTGTAAGTCTGAATATAACCTATCAACTCATTGACTTTCTTTAAATCCACTTCTGTACACAATAGTTTCGGCTGCAAGCAGGCTAACATTCTGTTAGTTGCAATCTGCATATTATCCTCTGTACATTCTTTAATAATATTTCTAATTGTTTTATATTCATCCCATAAAGGAATATCCTGGCTAGAAGCAATAGCTTTTAAGTGAGGGGCTAATTTCAGCCAGTTCTTTTTGATTACTTTTTTATGATGAGGACGTAATACGCCTTGGCCTAAATATGCCACACTATTATGTGCTTTCTCGAAAAAATCATTAAACACGTCTTCATCCCACTCTGTCCAGTTTAAGCCTTTTCCTGCTTCCTCTATGAACAAAGGAGTATACTTCTTATATTGAGAGAGATCGGGTTTCTCTATCTGGATAATAAGTTCTTTTAATGAATATTTCATAGTAACTGTGTCTACATATTAATATACTTCACTGGATTTGCACTGTGCCCATAAAAATTCTTCACGCTCTTACCTATATAGACTGAAGAAGAATCTTCTTTTCCTTCAAATTCCAATCTGTGATCCTTTCCTATAACTTTTGAGTGATACCATTTTTGGGGTATGTAAACAGCCGCAACGATACCATCGGCAATAGCCAATACATGAGTGGCTTTTGTTGCCCTTTCTAGTCTCATCACCCAGTATTTACGTGTCGTCTCGTAAAGATTCTCACGCAGCACTTTACCAACTTTCTAACAAATAAGTCGATTCTGTCTTATTATCGTTTCTCATTACAGTTTCTTTCTTGAAATCCTAATTATGGAATAACTACTTTGATGCCTCCAACAATCCCCTGACATCTACATCTAAATGTTTGGCTATATCACACAGCTGTTCCACGGAAGGCTGCACTTTGTTCGTCATCCATCGTGAAACTGTTCCAATTTTCCTGCCCATCTGTTCTGAGAGCCAAGTACCAGTCTTATCTTTCTCTGCCAATACCGCTTTTATGCGGTTATAATGCGGATTATCCATTGTTCTAAGTCGTTTTGTATAAAATTAGGCGCTTTGTGTGCAAATTTAGCGAATTAAATGCAAAAACAAAGAGTTTCTAAGTTTTTTATTGCAATCTTTAACTATGGAGCATTGAAAAGAGTGCCCCAGTAACTTACATGGAGCACCAATTGATAAGCATTTACAATCTCGGCCCTCGCTTCTTTTTCTTCTTTTGCATTTCTTTCTGAATTCTTCCTCGGCTGGGTCATAGACGGGATTGTTGGTATCGAATAAACCCTGTGATGGAATAGAAATAGACAATTCTGCATGTTTCTGTGGCACTGTGTACCGTTGATGGTAATCCTACCCATGATAGGAACAATCCCATCCTTTTCCTTACCCTTGTTCGCATAGAACAAAATCTTGAAAGTTGATCTCATTTCTAATTCCTTTTTTAATTTCAGGCTGCAAATATAATACCATTTTTTGAGATACTTTTTCGGAAATTCGTTGCAGTTTGTTGAGTCGAAAACCAGTCAGTTTGAATTGCGTCATTCTGCCTTTTTCATACCCTTGTAATTAGAAAAGTTTAACTGTCTGAGATGGCTCAAGCGGGTTCTTGCTTCTGGCAAGCGGCATGGCCGAGTCCGATTTAGAGACCTAACTCTTGCACCAATCCGCATCAAGTTGCTTTTTCCCTTCGTCCTTTGATTCCCCATTATTCCCCGTCTTGCCTTTTATTTACGCGCTTTCTGCGTTAATTCTCCAAAATCCGTCTTTCGTTACAGACTTTTTCCGTAACTTTGCACCTAAATAAATATGTATTATGGGTAATTTAGTAGCGATCGTGGGCCGTCCGAACGTGGGAAAGTCCACATTATTCAACAGACTGACAAACAGCCGACAGGCCATTGTGAGTGACGAGGCCGGTACCACGCGCGACCGCCAGTATGGCAAGTGTGAATGGAACGGACGCGAGTTCTCGGTGGTTGATACCGGTGGCTGGGTGGTCAATAGTGATGATATTTTTGAGGAGGAGATTCGTAAACAGGTGATTGTTGCAACCGAAGAGGCCGATTTGGTGCTTTTCCTCTGCGACATCAAGAATGGAGTGACCGATTTGGACATGGATGTGGCGCAGATCCTGAGAAGGGCCAAACTGCCCACCATCCTTGTGGCCAACAAGGCCGACGATGGCAAGGACTATTACGGACAGTATGAATTCTATAAGCTCGGTTTGGGCGACCCCTACTGTGTGAGTGCTGCGACCGGTAGCGGCACGGGCGATTTGCTCGACAAGGTGCTTGAAGTGCTGCCTGAGAAATCGAAGGACGACGTTGACAATAGCATTCCCCGTTTCGCCGTGGTGGGTCGTCCGAATGCAGGCAAGTCGAGCCTGATCAATGCCTTCATCGGCGAAGAACGCCACATCGTTACCGATATTGCCGGTACGACACGCGACTCTATCTATACCCGTTATGACAAGTTCGGCTTTGATTTCTATTTGGTCGATACGGCGGGTATCCGCCGAAAGAACAAGGTGACAGAGGATTTGGAATTTTATTCCGTGATGCGCTCTATCCGTGCCATTGAGAACTCTGATGTGTGCATTCTGATGATTGATGCCACTCGCGGCATTGAGGCACAGGATATGAATATCTTCCAACTTATCCAGAAAAACAACAAGAGTCTGGTGGTTGTGGTCAACAAGTGGGACTTGGTGGAGGATAAGTCGCAAATCGCCATCGATACCTTTGAGCAGGCCATCCGTTCGCGCATGGCTCCTTTTGTGGACTTCCCCATCATTTTTGCCTCTGCCCTGACGAAACAACGCATTTTCAAGGTGCTTGAGACGGCAAAGAATGTCTATTTGAATAGAAAGGTGAAGATTGGAACGTCGAAACTCAATGAAGTGTTGCTTCCCATCGTTGAGGCTACGCCGCCCCCCTCTATCAAAGGCAAGTACATCAAGATCAAGTATGTGTCACAAGTGCCCGACACCCAGATTCCTACTTTCATTTTCTACGCCAACCTGCCGCAGTATATCAAGGAGCCGTATAAGCGCTTCTTGGAGAACAAGATTCGTGAGAACTGGACGTTGACGGGGTCTCCTGTCAACATCTTTGTCAGACAAAAGTAAAAAACGCTTCTTGGCTCATGAAGAAACTCTTATTCTTTCTGAATATTTTTGTTGTGCTCGTTGCCTGTTCACGGCTTTCACCAGAAGAGGAAGCCTTACAGGCAGCCGGGCAAGCGGCTAAGACCTGCTATGAACATCTTTTTTCCGGTCGTTACGAACAGTTCTTGGACGGTCGTGTCGGCGCAGACAGTCTGCCTGATGCCTACCGTAGTCAGTTGATTGCGTCCTATAAGCAGTTCGTAGCCCAGCAGGTGGATGCTCATGGCGGTGTCAGCTCGTTTGTGGTGAGCCGTTCGTCCTTCTTGACCGATTCCTTATCTGGCGGTCAAGCCAAAGCCGATTCAGTGTTGGGCCATGTACAGGTGTTTCTTGTCGTCAGCTATGCCGATTCCTTGCAGGAGGAGATTGTTGTGCCGATGGTGGAATGCCGGGGAGAATGGAAAATGAAATAATATTGTCGTTGTAGGCAAAAACAAAGCGGTATTAAGGGGAAATGTTTCAGATACTGACAGAAAAGCTTGAACTGGTACTACTGATAGGCACAACGATTCTTATCCCTATTCTTGCGATTTTAATGACTTATCGCTATAAGCATAAGCCTGTGCCCCATCGTGAAATTCCGCGTGGCTCCCAAATCGATGCGATACTGTTGGCTGAAGCGAACGAGAAGAGGTTCGAGGCCGACCATGCGGTCTTTCAGTTGATTGACAATGCCGTAACGAGCGGCCAGCTGTTTTTGCAACCGGGATTTGGGCGTAGCCAGCTGATGCGTATCGGCGGTGTTGACAAGAATCGGCTGTGTTCTATTATCCGTCGGTTCGCTGGTACGAACGTGTCAGGTTACATCAACCACAAACGTATGACATACGCCGTAAAACTGATGGAACAAAATCCCCATTACACTATCGATGCACTGGCTAAGGCGTGTGGAATGCGTAGCCAGGCAACATTTATACGTATATTCCGCAATCGATACGATATGTCGCCTACGGAATATAAACATACCTATCTGCACGTTGGTTAAAGTAATACTTTAAGCAAATACGGACTTTTTATTAGTTCAATCGGACAAAATTGTAGTTTTTGTACGTTTTTCATCGAAATACGTACAATTGTAGGTTCTCTTATGTTTAATTGCCCTCTATTTTTGTGCGTAAAACGGAAATATGGGGAAAATATTAACCAAATAAACTATATATAAATATGTGTTAAACAATTCTTATTAACAAATCGAAATTAGTTTTTAATCAATAGCGTATGATGAATTTTAGTTTAAAGTGTCTGCCATTAGTCTTGATTGGTATGCTGGGAGCTTCGCTTCCTGTATGCGCCCAGACGAATGTGCTTAGTTCGCAACCGGCCCAGCCGGTGCAGCAGACCGATTTTACGACGGTCTCGACTGATCAGGAGAACCAACGGCTGTTGTCTCCTGGTGTTTCATTCTTTGTGCCTCATTACTATGTTGGTCTTCAGGGTGGTGCAGCCTATGATGTGGGTGAGGCAAAGTTCGCTGATCTGCTGTCGCCAGCCATTCAGGTCACTTTGGGTTATCAGTTCTCGCAGTATTTCGCCCTTCGTGGCAGCTTCAACGGCTTTTGGGCAAAGAACCGCTATGCGTATCCTACTGCCGACTACAAGTGGAACTTTATGCAGGGTACTCTTGATGCCAAGGTCAACCTGACGAGCCTGTTGCTTGGAGAAATGGCCGAACGTGACAATCATGTTTATGCTTTTCTTGGTGGCGGCGTTGCCTACTCGTATGGCAACGACGATGCTGTGGAAGCTAATGGGCGTTTCGGTATAGACTACCAGAAACTTTGGAAAGACCAGCGTTGGAATCCAGTGGTTAGAGGCGGCTTGGGCTACAATTATTATATCAATGAGAACATTGCCCTCAATGCCGAAATGTCGTGTCACATGTTGCCCGATCACTTCAACTCGAAGCGTGGACGCAATGACAATCGGGACTGGCATTTCAATGCCCTGATTGGTCTGAAGTTTGTCATCGGTAACCGCTATGGACGCACAGAGCCTGTTTATGATCGCACGATTCCTGAGCCTGTACAGCAACAGTTTGTTGACGTGCCTGTCGACAAGATCTCCTTTAATGTCAATATCTACTTTATTATTAATAGGAGTGACATCCGTGTCAATCAGACCGACAAGCTGGCCCGTTTGATTACCTATCTGGATAATCATCCCAAAGCCTTCGTCCGTCTGTCTGGCTATGCCGATAAGGAAACAGGTAATCCGACCATCAACATGCGTCTCTCGCGTGAGCGTTCGCAGAATGTGTCAAAGTATCTGATTGACAGGGGCATCGAGGAGTGGCGTATCCGTCGCTTTGCAAAGGGTGACACGGTTCAGCCGTTCGACATTCCGGAGGACAACCGCGTTTGTATCTGTTATGTCTACGATCCTGACAACCCTGTACCTGTCACAGACTGGTAAAATCAATTCGTAAATAGTATTAACCTTTAAAAATAATTAGAAATGAAACATTTAACAAAAATAGTATTTGCTGCTTTGCTGGCCATAGGCGGTTTGCAGCTCACCACTTCGTGTACTGATTATCAGGACGAGATCGACTCTCTCGACAAGCGCGTCACCGCCTTGGAGGAACTGGTAAACAGACTGAATCAGAACATTAAGGGCATTAGCGACTTGCTGAATGCTACCGAAAATGGATGGGTTATCACAGGTATTGTTGAAGTGTCGCCTAAAGACGACCCTAAGGGCATTGGCTATTATACCATTACCTTTGGAAAGATGGATCCAAAAACAGGCAAACTTTCTGAGAAGTCTGAGGACAAGAAAGCCATTACCATCTACAATGGTGAAGATGGCATCGATGCTCCGAAACCTGAGATTAAGGTGAAGAAAGGTGATGACGGCTATTATTATTGGTATGTGGGTGACAATCCTGTGCTCGATCCTGAAACAAAATTGCCAGTCCCGGCAAATGGCAAAGACGGTGAACCAGGTAAGGACGGCAAGTCAACAGCTCCTACCCTTGACATCAACGACGATGGCTACTGGATTGTTATATACGGTGATTCTTGGGATTACATATACGGTCCTGATGGAAAGCCTGTTTCTGCTACAGGTAAGCCTGGCAAGGATGCCGAGCCGATTATCAAGGGTGTCACTATCAGAGTTGATACTTCTGGCAACCGTTATGCCGAGTTTGACTTGGGCGGTGGACAGATTGTGGTAGTGCCACTGGTAGATTAATTTGTTATTTTCTTACATTAATTATTGATGACTATGACACGAATAATCATAAAATCGACACTGGCTCTTGTAATGTGGTGCTGTCTGTATTCGTGCAAGGAATATGTAGACGATCTGCGAGAGCTTGGCAGACGAGTGGAAGCTCTTGAAGATAGCACGTTGAACTATTCCGACCTGAACAAGAATATAGAGATGATGATGAAGTTTGCCCAGTACAATGGCTTTGTGACTTCCATCGTTGAAGGCGACGACGGAACTTACACCATTAACTTGAAAGGTGACTTTGATGGCAATGGTGTCTTCTCTGATTCAACCATCGTATTGAAGAACGGTGCGCATGGCGAAAATGGCACGGAATTGGGCGATTTGCTTACGGTAAAGAAAGACGGCGACAACTATTATTGGTTTTACGACGGTGATTATCTGTATGACGAAAGCGGCAACCGTGTTCCTGTCAGGGGAGAAAACGGTAAAAACGGACCGGATGGCAAGGATGCCGACCCTGTTTCGAGCACTATTACGCTTCCACAGCTACGAGTCAGTGCCGCCGGTTATTGGGAAATATCCAATGATGGAGGTAAGACCTGGAGAACGACTACGACCTGTATCAATGGCCCTAACGGCAAGACCGATCCTGTTGTCCTGAATGTGATAGCTGATGACGAGGACGTGCTGATAGTGGTTGTTGTTATTGAATCGAAGGTTGTAACACTCACATTGCCCAAAAAGAAGTGAGAAATATCCGACTGAATGAATGTCCGAATGCCACACGGTGTTCGGGCATTCATTTATTATAGCCGCCTCGGTCTGATGCCGAAGAATCGGTCGTAGACTATGACTTCATATTTTGACGCGAGTTACACATGCTCCTCACTGAGTTCATGCTGTTTTTAAAAATACCCTTTTTTCTGTCAGCCTCCTGATCCTTGCATCGACAGCCAGCCAATCGCCTTCCGTTCGCACAGATGCAAAATACGGATCTGTTCATTTGCCCATATCGGCCAAATGTGTGTTTTTCGTGCCATTTGACTTGTTTTCTACTGCAATTCATCATCGCTCTCACCGTTGTTCGTATCCGTTCATGTTGTCATCCGTGTTGAATGGCAGTGTGATTCATATCTGATAGTGGTGTGATCAATATTCGTTTCCATCGCGAGTGAGAAACAACTGCAACCGACTTTTCCCATTCTGGCGGTGCCATTCAATATAAATGACAAGGGAACCCACGAAAAACGGCCTCGGACCCTCCTACAAAGGACAGGAAAACGAAACTGTATAGGTTGCAAAGAGGTCAACTTTTCCACAGAATGTGTACTGCGGACGATGTGTCAAAAAATCTCGTGTTTCCAAATTCATCCGAGATCTTTTAATGTGTTTTGATACTTTAAAACAGTCTTTGAATACTTTTTTCCGTGATTCGTTTCCGTTCTTCATGAGGGTATCAGCTTTTGATCCCCGTGACAGCTTCGCGCATTTCCTTCAGCAGGTCACTGGCGAAGATGAAGTCGGTAAGGCGTTTGTTCGTGGAATGCATGATTTGCGAAGAAACACCTTGCCATTCTTTTTCTCCCTCGTAGATGAAGATGATGTTTTCGCCAATGCCCATCACTGAGTTCATGTCGTGGGTATTGATGATGGTGGTCATATTGAATTCGCGGGTGATGCTGTGCAACAGTTCGTCGATCACGAGGCTGGTCTTGGGGTCGAGTCCGCTGTTCGGCTCGTCGCAGAACAGGTATTTGGGGTTGAGGGCGATGGCACGTGCAATGGCCACGCGCTTCTGCATGCCGCCCGAGATTTCGCCAGGGAACTTCTCTTCCGCACCCACTAAGTTCACACGGTCCAAGCAGTCCATGGCGCGCTTCGTGCGTTCGCGCAGGTTCATGGTCGAGAACATGTCGAGGGGGAACATCACGTTCTCCAGCACCGTCAGCGAGTCGAACAGGGCGGCGCTCTGGAAGATCATGCCCATCTCGCGGCGCATGTGTACCTTCTCCTGTTTTGACAACTTCACGAAGTCGCGCCCGTCGTAGAGAATCTGTCCGCTCGTCGGCTCAAAGAGCCCCACGAGGTTTTTCATCAACACCGTCTTTCCAGAGCCGCTCTGACCGATAATCAGGTTGGTCTTTCCGTCTTCAAACGTGGTAGTGATGCCTTTCAGCACCTCTCTGCCGTCGAAACTCTTATGCAGGTCTTTTACTTCAATCATACATTTTAGTGGGCTTAGGACAGCAACTGTGTCAGGAAAACATCGGAGAAGAGAATCAGTGCGCTCGACGACACAACGGCATCGGTCGAAGCCTTGCCCACGTTGACTGAGCCGCCTTCGACAGTATAGCCGAAGTAGGAGGGGACACTCGAGATGATGAAGGCAAAGAACAGACTCTTGATGATGGACATCCAGATGAACCATGACTGAAAGTCGTGCTGCAGGCCGGCAGTCAGGTCGTCGGGGGGCATGATGTGGCCGATGTAGGCCGTTCCGTAGGCACCGATGATGCCCATAACCGACGAGAAGATGACGAGGAAGGGCATGATGGTGAGCATGCCCATGATTTTCGGCAGAATAAGATAGCAGGCCGAGTTGACACCCATGATGTCGAGGGCGTCAATCTGTTGTGTCACGCGCATAGTGCCGATTTCCGAAGCAATGTTCGAGCCAACCTTTCCTGCCAGGATCAGACACATGATGCTCGACGAGAACTCCAGCAGCATAATCTCTCGCGTGGTGTAGCCAGCCACCCATCGGGGCATCCACGGGCTTTCAATGTTCAGCTTCATCTGAATGCAGATGACCGCTCCGATAAAAAACGAGATGAGCAGTACGATACCGATGGAGTTGACACCCAGTTGGGACATCTCTTTGATGTATTGCTTCCAGAACATGCGGAAGCGTTCGGGAATGGCAAATGTGCGTCCCATCAGAATCAAGTAGCGGCCGAAAGCAGTCAGCCATTTGTGTATCAGCATGTAGACAACCTTTTTTCGGGTGCAAAGGTACGAAAAATTCATAATTCATAATTCATAATTCATAATTATTTTTTACCTTTGCATACAAATTTCCTACTATGGCAGAAGAAAGCATTGTACTAAGAAGTGAGGGGCTGGTGAAGCGCTATGGCAAGCGCACGGTGGTCAACGATGTGAGTTTCCATGTGCGTCAGGGCGAGATTGTAGGGCTGTTGGGACCGAACGGAGCCGGAAAGACCACGTCGTTCTACATGACGACAGGCTTGGTGATTCCCAACGCCGGCCATATCTATTTGGGTGACGAGGAGGTGACGGGGTACCCCGTCTATAAACGTGCGCGTGCCGGTATCGGCTATCTGGCACAGGAAGCCTCCGTGTTCCGCAAGATGACCGTTGAGGACAACATCCTCTCCGTCTTGGAAATGACGGGCAAGCCGCGCGACTATCAGTTGGAGAAATTGGAGAGCCTGATCCGCGAGTTCCGCTTAGGCAAGGTGCGCCGTAACAAGGGCGACCAACTGTCGGGTGGTGAGCGCCGCCGCTGTGAGATAGCCCGTTGTCTGGCCATCGAGCCCAAGTTCATCATGCTCGACGAACCCTTCGCTGGTGTCGACCCCATTGCTGTCGAGGACATCCAGTTTATCGTGTGGAAGCTGAAGGACCGCAACATCGGCATCCTGATTACCGACCACAATGTGGAGGACACGCTCTGCATCACCGATCGTGCCTACCTGCTGTTCGAGGGGCGCATCCTGTTCCATGGTTCGCCCGAGGAGTTGGCAGCCAACGAGGTGGTGCGTAAGAACTACCTCACCGACTCTTTCGTCTTGCGTCAGAAAGATTTCCAGCAATTAGAAGAAGAGCGAAAGAAGAAAGAAGACGACGACTATTGATTTTGGCCAGCATTCTGAATCATCAAATACAAGACGGTGTGCTTGTAAAGGTGAATGATGCTGTTAAAAAATCGTAATCGTTTGCCATTTACGCCATTATTGCGTAATTTTGCAGCCCGTTAGCCCCTGAGGCAGGGGGAGTGGGAGTCTGAACAAGCGCGACTCCCACACAATAATAAATAATTAATCGGTCTGGTTCGCTTGTTCAGACCCCTAATCCCCTAACTTAGGGGACTTGAAAAAAGACAATGAACATTTCATTTGAATGCGCCGACAAAGTGAATGGCCTGATGACCATTACTGTTGAGAAAGCCGACTATGCAGAGAAGGTGGAAAAGACCTTGAAGGATTATCGTAAGAAAGCTCAGGTGCCCGGCTTCCGTCCGGGTATGGTTCCCATGGGACTCATTAAACGTCAGTATGGCACGGCTGTGAAAGTCGACGAGGTGAACCGTCTGCTGAGCGAGAAGCTCCTTGAGTATATTCGCGAGAACAAGATCCAGATGTTGGGTGAGCCCCTCCCTAACGAGGAGCATCAGCAGCCTCAGGATTTCGAGCAGGACGGACCTTTCACGTTCGTGTTCGATATTGCCGTGGCTCCTGAATTCAAGGCCGAGCTGACAGGAAAAGACAAGATTGACTATTATAACATCAAGGTCGATGACAAGCTCATTGACGACCAGGTGAAGATGTATGCTTCGCAGGCTGGCGAGTTTGTAGCGGCTCAGGAGTGGAGTGGCAACGATACCCTGAAGGGCGACATGCGCCAGTTGGATGCCGAGGGCAACACCCTCGAAGACGGTATTCAGGTGGAGGGTGCCATGGTGATGCCAAGCTATGTCAAGGGCGAGGACGAGAAGAAGAAGTTCGACGGCTGCAAGCCCGGCGACATCATCACTTTCAACCCCAAGAAGGCCTATCCCGACAACGATGCTGAGGTGGCTGCCCTGTTGAAGGTGGACAAGGAGAAGGTGAAGGAACTCGATGCTGATTTCAGCTTCCAGATTACCGAGATCCGCCATTTCCAGCCCGCTGCCATCGACGAGAAGCTCTTCGAGCGCGTGTTCGGTGAAGAGTGCAAGACCGAGGCCGATTTCCGTGCCCGCATTGCCGAGACCATCAAGCCCCAGCTGCAAATCAACAGCGACTATAAGTTCGTGCAGGATGTGCGCAAGTACATGGAGCAGAAAGTGGGCGAACTGACCTTCCCCGAGGCTCTGCTGAAGCGCGTCATGCTGAACAACAATAAGGATAAGGGTGAGGACTTTGTGGAGAAGAACTTCAAAGCCTCTATCGACGAGTTGAAATGGCATCTTATCAAGGAGCAGCTGGTTGCCGCCAACAATATCAAGGTTGAAGACGACGACCTGAAGCAGATGGCCAAGGTGGCCACCCGCCAGCAGTTCGCACAGTACGGCATGACAAACATTCCCGACGATGTGCTGGAGAACTATGCTGCCGAGCAGTTGAAGAAGCGCGAGAATGTGGAGCAGTTCGTCGACCGTGCCGTTGAGCAGAAACTCATTGTGGCCCTGAAGGGCGTGGTGAAGCTGAACACCAAGGAGACTACCCTCGACGAGTTCAACAAGATGATGCGCGAACAGTAAGGCCATCATAAGGTACAATAACGCGATATTTCCGCCGGGACATCCATTGCGATGCCTCGGCGGTTGCTTTTTGTTTTTTATATAGAGGTTTTTTGCAAAAAAAAACTTAAAAAGTATAGGAAGTCCATTTTTTTTATTATCTTTGTATCTACGAAATTTGGGAGAGTCCCATTGACGGGAGACCCAATAGTGAACAATAAAGCGTAAAATATTGATTATGAACGATTTCAGAAAATATGCAACCCAACACTTGGGCATGAATGGCTTAGTGCTGGACGAGGTGATGCGTTCTGCCCAGAATGCTATGGGTACACAAGCGCAGTACATGAACCCCTATATTTTGGAGGAGCGCCAGCTGAATGTGACACAGATGGACGTGTTCTCTCGTTTGATGATGGATCGTATCATCTTCCTCGGTACCGAGGTCAACGACTATACGGCCAATACCCTGCAGGCACAGTTGCTTTATCTCGATTCGGTGGATCCGGGTAAGGATATCAGCATCTATATCAATTCGCCTGGTGGCAGTGTCTATGCAGGACTGGGCATCTATGACACCATGCAGTTCGTGTCGAGCGATGTGGCCACCATCTGTACGGGCATGGCCGCCTCGATGGCCGCTGTACTGCTTGTGGCAGGTGCCGAAGGCAAGCGTTCGGCCCTTACTCACAGTCGTGTGATGATTCATCAGCCTTTAGGAGGCGTGCAGGGTCAGGCCAGCGACATCGAGATTGAGGCTCGCGAAATCCAGAAACTGAAGAAGGAACTCTATACCATTATTGCTGACCATTCGCACACCGACTATGAGAAAGTGTGGAACGACTCTGACCGCAACTACTGGATGACGGCAGAGGAGGCCAAGGCGTACGGAATGATTGACCAGGTGCTGAAGAAGAAATGAAAAAACGTTGTAGTTTCTGTGGCAGAGGCGAGTCGGAGGTGCGGCTCCTGATTTCGGGCAACGATGCTTACATCTGTGAAGATTGTGCGCAAAGGGCATACGAGATTGTGGAGGAGTCGGGCTTGAACGCTCAGGACAAGGCCAAAAACAAGCTGCCCAACATGAAGAAGGTGCCCAAGCCCCGTGAGATCAAGGAATACCTGGATCAGTACATCATTGGGCAGGATGAGGCGAAACGCTATCTGGCAGTGGCTGTCTATAACCACTACAAGCGTCTGTCGCAGCCTGTGGACGAAGGAGGTGTGGAGATTGAGAAGTCGAACATCATCATGGTCGGCTCCACGGGTACGGGTAAGACCCTGCTGGCTCGCACAATAGCCAAAATGCTCGATGTCCCCTTCACCATTGTCGATGCCACGGTGTTCACTGAAGCCGGCTATGTGGGCGAGGATGTGGAGAGCATTCTGAGCCGGTTGCTGCAGGTGGCCGACTATGACCTTGAAGCGACTCAGCGCGGTATCGTCTTTATTGACGAAATCGACAAGATTGCCCGTAAGACCGACAATCCCTCCATCACCCGCGATGTCAGTGGTGAGGGCGTTCAGCAGGGACTTTTGAAACTGCTCGAAGGTACCATTGTCAATGTGCCTCCCAAGGGCGGTCGCAAGCATCCCGATCAGGACTACATACACGTGGACACGCGCAATATATTATTTATATGTGGTGGAGCCTTCGATGGCATCGAGCGGAAGATTGCACAACGGTTGAATACGCATACCGTGGGTTACAACTCGGTGCAGAACGTGCGTAAGATCGACAAGGACGACCTCATGAAGTATGTGCAGCCGCAGGATTTGAAATCGTTCGGTCTCATTCCCGAAATCATCGGTCGTCTGCCTGTGCTCACCTATCTGAACCCGTTGGACCGCGAAGCCCTGCGCCGCATTCTCATAGAGCCGAAGAACTCTATTGTGAAGCAGTATGAGAAACTGTTCCAGATGGATGGCATCACGCTTACCTTCACCGAGGATGCCCTCGAACTTATCGTCGACAAGGCTGTGGAGTACAAGTTAGGTGCCCGAGGACTGCGCTCCATTGTGGAAAGCATTATGATGGATGCCATGTTTGAAGTTCCTTCGACCAAGGAGAAGACCTTCGAAGTGACCCGTGAGTACGCCCAGCAGGAGATGGACAAGAATGCCTCACTTGGTCTATAGGGTTAAGAAAATGGTGTCTGAACAAGCCTAAGTAATAAAAATTCTATGAAAGAAGGGAAGAAAACAAGGAAAGAGGGACACATAGCCCCCCATCCCTCCAAGTCCGTAGACGCAATTAATCTGACGAAGGAACTGAAGCACTATTTCGGTTTCGATACTTTCAAGGGCGATCAGGAGGCCATCATACAGAATGTACTGAAAGGCCGTGACACCTTTGTGCTGATGCCTACGGGGGGCGGAAAGTCGCTGTGCTATCAGTTGCCTTCATTGCTCATGGAAGGTGTGGCTATCGTCATCTCACCGCTCATCGCACTGATGAAGAACCAGGTGGATTTCATCACCCATCTGAGTGAATATGAGGGGACGGCCCATTTCCTGAATTCTTCGCTGAACAAGGCGGCCATCGATCAGGTGAAGGCTGACGTGCGTGAAGGCAGGACCAAGCTGCTCTATGTGGCGCCTGAATCATTGACGAAGGAAGACAATGTTGAGTTCCTGAAATCCTGTAAAATCTCATTCTATGCTGTCGACGAGGCCCATTGCATCTCGGAATGGGGGCACGACTTCCGTCCGGAATACCGACGCATCCGCCCCATCATCAATGAGATCGGCAAGGCTCCTGTCATTGCCCTGACCGCCACGGCCACCGATAAGGTGCGCACTGACATCAAGAAAAGTCTGGGAATTCTTGAGGCCGACGAGTTCAAGAGCTCGTTCAACCGTCCCAACCTCTATTATGAGGTGCGCCCGAAAACCAAGGAGATCGACAAGGACATTGTGCGCTTCATCAAGCAGCATACGGGCAAGAGCGGCATCATCTATTGTCTGTCGCGAAAAAAGGTGGAGGATCTGGCTGAGGTGCTTCGGGCCAATGACATCAAGGCTTCGCCTTACCATGCAGGATTAGACAGTTCCACCCGTACACAGACACAGGACGACTTCCTGATGGAGAAAATAGATGTCATTGTGGCCACGATTGCCTTTGGAATGGGTATCGACAAGCCAGATGTGCGCTTTGTCATTCATTATGACATTCCCAAGTCGCTCGAAGGCTACTATCAGGAAACAGGACGTGCCGGACGCGACGGCGGTGAAGGCCTTTGTATTGCTTTCTACAGTTATAAAGACCTGCAGAAACTCGACAAGTTCATGGAGGGGAAACCCGTGGCTGAACAAGACATCGGCAGGCAACTGCTGCAGGAGACGGCTGCCTACGCTGAAACCTCGGTGTGCCGTCGCAGAATGCTGCTCCACTATTTCGGCGAGATCTACGAACAGGACAACTGCCACAATTGTGACAATTGCCTGCATCCGCAGACAAAGATAGAGGCTGGCAAGCAATTGGTGATTGCCCTGAAGGCCATTCTGGCCATCAAGGAGAATTTCCGCACTGATTATGTCATTGACTTTATCAAGGGGCGCGATACCGATGAGATTATTGCCCATCGGCATCATGAGTTGGAAGAATTCGGCTCAGGAGAGGACGAGGATCCCAAGCTCTGGAATCCTGTGATCCGTCAGGCTTTGATTGCCGGTTTCTTGAAGAAGGAAGTGGAGAACTACGGACTGCTGAAGGTGACTTCGGCCGGAAAGAAGTTCATCAAGTCGCCCACCTCGTTCATGGTCGTTCAAGATCATGAGTTCAATGAAGATGAAGAACCGGCAGAAGGTGGCACCAGTGCCCTCGACCTGACGTTGTCGTCGATGTTGCACGACCTGCGCAAGAAGTGGTCGCGCAAGTTGGAACGCCCGCCTTACGTCATCTTCCAGGATGTGTCGATAGAGCAGATGGCTACGGAATATCCCATGACCCTTGAGGAACTGAAGAACATTCAGGGCGTGGGCGACGGCAAGACACGCCAGCCATACGCGAAGGAGTTTGTTGACCTGATCAAGCGTTATTGCAAGGAAAACGACATCACCCGACAGGCTGACCTGCGGGTGCGTACCAAGGCCAAGGACTCCATGCGCAAGCTGAAAATCCTGCAGAATATAGACCGCCGTATAGCACTCGACGATATTGCCAATGCCTTGGGCATCGATTTTGAGGAACTGCTCGACGAACTGGAGGGCATCGTCCTTTATAGCGGCAATAAGGTGAACATCGACTATTTTCTGGAAGACATCATGGATCCCGACGACATCAGTGATATTTGCGATTTCTTCCGCGAACAGGAAAAAGATGATCTGAATGCTGCCATAGAGGAGTTCGGCAACGACATTGACGAAAACGAAATCCGTCTTGTACGCATCAAGTTCATTAGCGACATGGCCAATTAAGTCAGGAGTCGAAAAAAAAGTTATTTTTTTCGCTTTGTTTACAAAGAACTCCTAACTCTTTTGTACCTTTGCACGCAATAAAATAAAAAAGGAACCTATTATGTCATCATTTATTGCAGACAAGATTGTGATGGACGGCTTAACTTTCGACGACGTCCTGTTGATTCCCGCTTACTCTGAAGTGCTGCCCAAGACAGTAGAACTGAAGACACGTTTCTCGCGCAACATAGAACTGAACGTGCCTTTCGTGACGGCTGCCATGGACACCGTGACAGAAAGCCAAATGGCCATTGCCATTGCCCGTGAAGGCGGTATTGGCGTGATACACAAGAATATGTCGATTGAGGATCAGGCTCGTCAGGTGGCTATTGTGAAGCGCGCCGAGAACGGCATGATTTATGACCCGATTACCATTCCCTTGGGAAGCACCGTGGCACAGGCTCTTGACATTATGGCCGAATATCATATTGGTGGCATTCCAGTGGTGGACGACGAGAAACACCTGGTAGGTATCGTGACCAACCGTGACCTGCGTTTCGAGCGCAGATTGGATCGTCCTGTCGATGACATCATGTCGAAGGACAATCTGGTGACGACACACCAGCAGACCGACCTTGCTGCGGCTGCACAGATACTGCAACAGAATAAGATTGAGAAACTTCCTGTGGTGGACAAGGACAACCGTTTGGTGGGCCTGATCACCTATAAGGATATTACAAAGGCAAAGGATAAGCCGATGGCCTGCAAGGACGACAAGGGCCGTCTGCGTGTAGCTGCTGGTGTAGGCGTTACGGCTGACACGCTCGACCGCATGCAGGCATTGGTCAATGCCGGTGCCGATGCCATTGTCATCGATACTGCCCATGGCCATTCAAAAGGGGTCGTCGACAAGTTGCGCGAGGCCAAGGCTTCGTTCTCGAACATTGATATTGTGGTAGGCAACATCGCCACGGGTGCCGCTGCCAAGATGCTCGTTGAGAATGGTGCCGATGCCGTGAAGGTAGGTATCGGTCCGGGTTCCATCTGCACGACGCGTGTGGTGGCTGGTGTGGGCGTTCCGCAGTTGAGTGCCGTCTACGACGTGTATAGTGCCTTGAAGGCATCGGGTGTTCCCTTGATTGCCGACGGCGGATTGCGTTACAGTGGTGACATTGTGAAAGCTTTGGCTGCCGGTGGCTCCTGTGTGATGATTGGCTCGTTGGTGGCCGGTACCGAGGAGAGCCCTGGGGAGACGATCATTTTCAATGGCCGTAAGTTCAAGAGCTATCGTGGCATGGGTTCGTTGGAGGCCATGGAGCACGGTTCGAAAGACCGCTACTTCCAAGCCGACACCAAAGACGTGAAGAAGCTGGTGCCCGAGGGTATTGCCGGACGTGTGCCTTATAAGGGAACGGTGCAGGAAGTGATCTATCAGCTCACTGGCGGTCTGCGTTCGGGTATGGGCTATTGCGGTGCCGCCAATATCGAAAAGCTTCATGAAGCCAAGTTTACCCGTATTACCAATGCCGGTGTGATGGAGAGTCATCCACACGACATTACCATCACTTCAGAAGCTCCTAATTATTCAAGACCAAACGACTAAGAAATAGAAATGAAAAAAGTTTTTATGGCCGCTCTCATGGCGGCTGCTGTTCAGTGTGTTGCCGCTCAGTCGCAACAGGTAAAAGATCCTGTCCTGATGGTCATTAATGGCGAGCCTGTTTTGCGTTCAGAGTTCGAGTACTCTTATAATAAGAACAATTCAGAGGGTGTAATCGACAAGAAATCCATTGATGAGTATGTCGATCTTTTCATCAACTATAAGTTGAAGGTTGTTGCTGCCCTCGATGAAAAGTACGATACGCTGCAGTCGTTCAAGGACGAGTTTGCACAGTATCGCGACCAGCAGGTGCTGCCACTGATGGTTACCGATGAGGATATTGAGGCTGAGGCCCATCGCATCTATGATGAGACGGTGACCCGCATCGGACCGGATGGACTGGTGCAGACTGCCCACATCTTGCTGCGCTTGAATCAGCAGGCTACTCCCGAGGAACAGGCCGCTGTCAAGGAGCGGATCGATTCCATCTATACGGCTCTGAAAAATGGTGCCGACTTTGCCGAGATGGCCAAGAAAGTTTCACAGGACCCCGGTTCGGCCCAACAGGGCGGTTTGCTGCCTTTCGTGCAGCGCGGCCAGTTCGTGAAAGAATATGAGGATGTGGCATTTAGTCTGGAGCCAGGCCAGATGTCCGAGGTTGTTCAGTCGCCTTTCGGTTATCATATCATTATGGTGAAGGAACGCAAGCAGTTGGAGCCTTTTGAGTTCCATCATGATGCCATCATTAAGTTCATTGAACAGCGCAACCTTCGTGACCGCATCGCCCAGCAGAAGGTGGACGAGCTGGTAAAGGCATCGAACGGTGAACAGACCAAGGCCAAGCTCATGGAGGAGAAGGCTGCCGAATATGCAGCTCTCGATTCGGATCTGAAAAACCTGATTCGTGAGTACCACGACGGTCTGCTGCTTTACGAAATCAGTAATAAGCTGGTGTGGGACAAAGCCGCTAAGGACGAGGCTGGACTGGCCAAGTTCTTCAAGAAGAACAAGAAAAAGTATGCTTGGGACGAGCCTCGTTTCAAGGGTATGGCCTTCCATGTGAAAGAGGTTGCCGATGTGCAGGCTGTGAAGGACTGCGTGAAGAAACTTCCTTTCGACCAGTGGGCTGAGAAATTGCGTTCTACGTTCAACAATGACTCTGTATTGCGTATCCGTGTAGAGAAGGGCATCTTCAGAAAAGGCGACAATGCGCTGGTTGACAGCATTGTGTTCAAAAAGGACACGACCGTCACCAAACTGAAGGACTATCCGTTTGACGATGTCTATGGCAAGGTGCTGAAGAAGGGACCGGAGGACTATACTGATGTGCGCGGCCTTGTTGTGGCCGACTATCAGGAACTGCTGGAAAAGCAGTGGGTGGCCGAATTGCGCAAGAAATACACGTTTACAGTCGACGAGGACGTGCTAAAGACTGTAAACAGTGAAAAATGAAGGATGGATGGTGAAAGGCGAATCGATTGTCATGAATAAGAATAACGCTCGGCAAGTGTGCAGAAGACTGATGGTTAGCCGCTGGATGTTGGCGGCAGCCCTCTTCTTTGTTCACTCTTCACTCTTCGTCAGCCGTACCGTAGCGCAAAGCGTTGTCGACGAGGTCGTCTGGGTCGTTGGCGATGAGGCCATTCTCAAGAGCGACATCGAAGTGATGCGTATTCAGGCATCCATGGAGGGTATGCGCTGGGAGCGTGATCCCGATTGTGCTATTCCAGAGCGTATTGCCGTGCAGAAGCTGTTCCTCCATCAGGCTGCCATCGACAGTATTGAGGTGACGGAGTCGGAAATCTCGTCGGAGATTGAGAACCGGCTTGAATATATGATTACGCAGATTGGTTCGCGTGAGAAATTAGAGGAATACCGTAAACAGAGCATCAGTCAGATTCGTGCTGCCATGCATGACGAGCTGCGCGACCAGATACTGATTCAGCGCATGAAGCAGAAATTGGCCAAGGATGTGATTGTCACGCCAGCCGAAGTGCGCCGTTATTTCAAAGAGTTGCCCGAGGACAGCATTCCTTTTGTACCCACTACTGTTGAAGTGCAGATTATTGCCCAGACACCGCGCATCGCTCCTGAGGAGATCAATCGTGTGAAAGACGAACTGCGCGATTTCACAGACCGTGTGAACAAAGGAGAGTCAACTTTCCAGACACTGGCGCGTCTCTACTCTCAGGATCCGATGAGTGCCCGCAGAGGTGGTGAGCTCGACTATACAGGTCGTGGACAGTTCGACGAGGCATTTGCCAATGTGGCCTTCAACCTCACTGATCCGAAGAAAATCTCAAAAATCGTGGAGTCTGAGTTCGGCTTCCATATCATACAGCTTATCGACAAGCGTGGCGACAAGGTGAAGGTGCGTCATATCCTGTTGAAGCCCGAGGTCAACGACTCTTCTGTCAATGAGTCGCTGGCACGTCTCGATTCGGTGGCTGTCGACATCAGGGCTGGCAAGTTCACTTTTGAAGAGGGGGCTACCTATATCTCGGATGACAAGAACACACGCAACAACCGAGGTTTGATGGCCAACAACTCTGAACAAGGGCAGACATCCAAATTCCGTTTGCAGGACTTGCCTTCTGAGGTGGCAAGAGTGGTGGACACCATGCAGGTGGGACAGATCTCCAAATCTTTCACCATGATCAACGAGCGTGGTAAGACGGTTTGCGTGATTGCCAAGCTGAAAAGCCGGGTAGAAGGTCATAAGGCCACCATTACCGAGGATTTCCAGGTGATGAAGGATATGGTACTGGAAAAACGTCGCGAGGAGGAACTCCATAAGTGGGTGGTCAACAAGATCAAGAGCACATACGTGCGTATCAACGACGAATACCGCGATTGTGATTTTGAATACCAAGGATGGGTGAGGTGAATTTGAGTTTAGAATCTTGTATTGTCGGCCTTGCCGTTTAGGAATTGAGAATTGACAGAATCATAGAAAAAAGGATGCACAGAAGCACCGTCATGGTACTTCTGTGTGTCCTTTTCGCTACGGTCTTATATGGTGAGACTCTGTCGCAGCCTGCCCGCAAGAAGATGCGTTCCGAGCAGCAAAAGCCCAAGGATGACCGTGTCTATCTGATTCATTCCGACCAACTTTTCTTTGAACGTTGGAAAAATAATGATGCGCAGGTGTTGAGAGGCCATGTGGAGTTTGAACACGACGGGGCGCGACTGCTTTGTGACAGTGCCAACTTTTTTGAGGCAAGCAACTCGTTCGAGGCTTTCGGGAATGTGCGCATGTATCAAGGAGACACCCTCTCGCTGGTGAGCGACTATGGCTATTACGACGGCAACGAACAGTTGATGCAGGCTTTGCAGAATGTGGTGTTGAAGCATCGTGAGACAACCCTCTACACCGATTCCCTCTATTTCGACCGTATCTGGAACATGGGCTATTTTATGGAAGGCGGCAAGATGGTTGACAAGACCACTACATTGGTGAGCGACTGGGGGGAGTATCATACGGATACCAAAATGGCCATCTTCTATTATGATGTGCAGATGCGTGATAACGACTTTCTACTGACCACCGATTCGCTTTATTATGACACGAATCTGAAGCTGGCCCATATTGTAGGCCCTTCCGATATTCACAGTGGAACAAGTCATATCTATTCGGAGCTTGGCTACTATAACACTGACCTCGAACAGGGCCGGCTGCTCAACCGTTCGGTGATCGACAATGAGGGTAAGCTTCTTGTTGGTGACAGCATCTGGTACGATGGACAGACGGGTGTCAGTGAGGCTTTTTTCAATGTGGTCTATAATGACACCGTGAATAAGAACATGCTGACGGGTAACTATGGCTATTATGACGATCTGACAGGCTACGCCATGTGTACTGACAGTGCCATGACCATTGACTATTCGCAGCCCGACTCGCTCTTCATGCATGCCGATACATTCAAGGTGTTTACATTTAACAAAGAGACCGACTCTATTTACCGTGTTATACACGCGTATAATAAGGTTCGCGCATACCGTATTGATATGCAGGCCGTGTGTGACTCTTTGGTCTACGTGCAGAAAGACTCGTGTATGACACTTTACAAGGATCCGATTGTATGGAATAACAATCAGCAGCTTTTGGGCGAAAAGATTGAGGTGTACATGAATGACTCGGTCGTCGACCGTGCCCATGTCATCAATCAGGCGTTCTCCATTGAGGATCTGCATGGCAAGGATATGTATAATCAGGTCTCGTCGAAAGAGATGTTCGCTTTCTTTGAGAAGGGGCATATCCGGGAAGGACGGGCGGTCGATAATGTACGGGTTGTCTATTATCCCATCGATGAGTCGGACAGCAGCTATATCGGTATGGTCGCTATGGAGACGAGCGAGATGCGCATGTTCCTGAACGGTCAGCAGTTGGAGCGCATCTGGACTCCCAAAAGCGAGGGCGTTGTCTATCCCATGACGCAAATACCACCGTCGAAACGTTATTTGGAAGGTTTTGCCTGGTTCGATTATATCCGCCCAGTTTCAAAACAGGACATCTTCGTATGGCGGGGCAAGAAGGCTGGAACGGAGCTGAAAGTGCAGAAACGGCGTGAGGCTCCTTTGCAAAAACTGTCCTTGCCGACGGAAAACAGTGAGGCCACTGAAGTTGCCGACGAAAAAGAAACCGAATAGTCATGAGCGATATCATTCAACTTTTACCCGATTCCGTTGCCAATCAGATTGCTGCGGGTGAGGTCATTCAGCGGCCGGCTTCTGTTGTCAAGGAGTTGGTTGAGAATGCGGTTGATGCTGGTGCCAAGCTGATACAGGTTGTCATATTGGATGCCGGTCGTACGCTGATTCAGGTGATTGATGACGGAAAGGGTATGTCCGAGACAGATGCCCGACTGGCCTTTGAGCGCCATGCCACGTCGAAAATCCGTAAAGCCGACGATCTGTTCAATCTTCACACCATGGGATTCCGTGGCGAAGCCCTTCCCTCGGTGGCAGCCGTCTCGCAAGTGGAGCTGGCCACCCGTTTGGAAGGGGAGGATGTCGGCACCCGTTTGGTGCTTCAAGGTTCACGCATTGTGAGTCAGGAGCCGGCAGCTTGTCCGGTCGGCTGTAACTTCCGTGTGGAGAATCTTTTCTTCAATGTACCCGCCCGTCGGAAATTCCTGAAGACAAACGCCACGGAGTTGAGCAATATCTTGACGGCCTTTGAGCGCATCGTGCTGGTCTATCCCGAAATATCCTTCACTTTGGTGAGCAACGGTCAGGAACTCATGAACCTCAGGGCTGGGTCGTTACGCCAGCGCATCGTCGATGTCTTCGGCAAGAAGCTCAGTCAGGATCTGTTGCCCGTTGAGGTCGATACCGTCCTTTGCCGTATCACGGGATTCGTCGGCAAGCCAGAGTCGGCAAAAAAGAAAGGGGCGCAGAATTATTTCTTCGTCAATGGGCGCTACATGCGGCATACCTATTTCCATAAAGCGGTGGCGAATGCCTTTGAGCGGCTTGTGCCCCAAGGGATGATGGTGCCTTATTTCATCTATTTTGAGGTGGAGCCTTCGGATATCGATGTGAACATCCACCCGACAAAGACAGAAATCAAGTTTGAGAACGAGCAGGGCATCTGGCAGATCCTTTCTGCGGTAGTGAAAGATGCCATTGGTCGTTTCTGTGAAGTTCCGGCCATTGATTTCGATACTGAAGGCCGGCCTGAGATACCCGTTTTCGATCCTCAGCAGAACGCCATTGAGATTCCGAAGGTGAGTTACAACCCCTCGTACAATCCCTTTAAGAAGTCCCAGCCCGTCCCCCATTGGCAGCAGTTGTACGACGACACGCTCTTTCCTGCCGAAGAACCTTCTTCCCAACCTGTGCCCGAACAGCTGTTGGCCGAAAAGTCGCCTGCACATTATCAATATAAGGGGTGTTACATCATGACTGCCGTCCGTTCGGGTCTCATGATTATTGATCAGCACCGTGCCGACCTTCGTGTCCGTTATGAGCATTACCTTCATCAGATGGGGCAGGGGAGGAGCAATACCCAGCGATTGCTGTTTCCTGAAGTTGTCCAGTTGTCCGCAGCCGAAGCCGTGCTTTTGGACCAGTTGATGCCTGGCCTCACGGAGGTCGGGTTCGATCTCAGCAGTCTTGGCGGCTCGTCATACGCAGTGTCTGGCATGCCGGCAGGCTTGGAGGGGCTTGATCCCGTCTCGCTCATCAAGTCGGTGGTCAGCGATGCGACAGAATTGGAGGGGGCGACGACACAACAGCTCCATGAGGCACTTGCCCTTAGTCTGGCCCGTCAGGCGGCCATTCCCCAAGGTCAGGTGTTGGGAAATGAAGAGATGGAATATCTCGTCAACCAGCTCTTTGCCTGCTCGAATGTGAACTATACTCCCGATGGCAAAAGCATTCTCTCCATCTATCCACAAGAGGATATTGAAAAGTTGTTCCAATAGCAAGAAAAGTGGTGAAAAAATTACATGTTTAGTAAAAAACGGTGTGTTTTAAACTTTTTTAAGACGAAAAAATCAATTTGTATATCACTTTTGTTTGCAGATTAAATATTTTTATCTACTTTTGCATGAGATTTTGAAATATTATTTGATTTTTTTATAAATATAAAATTATTATGAAGAAGTTTTTAATGGTGCTGGCCTTGGCTGGCGTGTCTGTGGCCGGTATGGCACAGAGTGAGACTCCTGCAACGAAGTACAGTGTAGCCACCAACTCGTTCTGGAGTAATTGGTTTGTTACTGCGGGCTTCCAGTATGGAGCTTCGTACTCTGCTTTTGAGCGCGATTTGGATCCCCGTCTCGGCAATGGTCTTTTCGAGGATTTCCGTCGTGACATGGGCGTTTCTGTGTCTATTGGCAAGTGGTTCACTCCTGGTATGGGTCTCCGTACAAAGGCCACAGTCTTCTTTAATGGTCACAATGCTACGACCAAAGAGGCTAAGGATGGCGAAATCAAGTTCATGAACATTCAGGAGCAGGCTCTGTTCAACCTGAGCAACATGTTCTGCGGTTACAGCGACACTCGCGTGTGGAACTTCATTCCCTATCTGGGCGCTGGTTACATGCGTAATTTCTCTGGCAATACAAACACTGTTGGCGTTAGCTTCGGTCTGTTGAACACATGGCGTCTGGGCAAGCGCGTAGGCTTGCAGCTCGATCTCGGCTACAACCTTGCTGACTACTGCCTGTTTGCTTCTGCAAAGGATTACGGCAAGTACCCCTCAAGAACCGATCGCTATCTTGATGCTGAGGTTGGCCTGATTTTCAATCTGGGTAAGATTGGTTGGGAGAAGACTCCCGATGTGGATGCTATCAAGGCTCTCTCTCAGAGTCAGATCGATGCTCTTAATGCCCAGCTGACCGATGCACAGGCTGAGACTGACCGTCTGCAGAAGTTGACTTCTAACCACAAGTGCCCCGAAGCAAAGACTATTACTGTGAAGGAAGTTACTGTCGCTCCCGTATCTGTATTCTTCAACCTCGGCAAGAGCAAGATTGCTTCTCGCAAGGATCTCCAGAACGTTCAGGAACTGGCTAACGTTGCCAAGGGCAAGAAGTTCGTTGTTACAGGCTATGCTGACAGCAAGACTGGTAGCGTGGAGCTGAACCAGAAGCTGAGCCAGCAGCGTGCTGAAGTTGTTGCTGACGAACTTGTGAAGATGGGTGTTGACCGTAGCAATATCGAAGTGGTTGCTGCCGGTGGCGTAGACACTCTGAGTCCTATCTCTTATAACCGTCGTGCTGTTGTGATGGTGAAATAATTAATTAATAAATAAAGTAAAAAGACTTAAAACGACAAAAGTTATGAAAAGTTTATTCAGAAATGTCTCGGCATTCGCTTTTGCACTCCTTGTAGCCGGTGTTGCTACATCTTGTCACAGAGGTTATGATGCTGTAGAAGAAGGTGGTGTGACTCCTACACCTACGCCTACTAAGGAAGTAACCGAACCTATTGTTAAGGGTAATCCCACCCATACACTGAGAGGCGTGGTCTTGAATGGAAATGGTGAAAAGCTTGACGGTGCAATCTATACCATTACCCGTAAGGGTGCAATGGTTGCCACAGGTACCGCAGTTAGCAATACTTTCGAAGCTTCTAATCTTGTTGATGGCGACTATGCAGTTGTAGTTAGCAAGACTGGTTATAAGAATGCTGATCGTAGCCTCACTCTGAAAGTGGAGACTCAGAAACTGGAAGACGGAACCACTGCAAAGTTCGGTCAGAGCGTTGAGGCAGTGTTCTATCTGGAGGAAGTGAAACAGGGTAAGTCTCTCGGTTTCGGCTCAACCAGTGATAGCGACAAGATTACTCTGGAGACCACTAAGCAGGACAACGGTTCTGGTAATGTTGTGACCACTACCGATGAGACCCTTGATGGTTCTGATGCTGCTAACGAAGGTTTGATTGAGGTAACTGCTACTGTTGATGCCGTTTCTACATCAGAATTCAATACTGGTGCTACCAACACTGATGGTAGTCCTAAGAGTGACTATGATGTGCTGGCAGATGCTCTCGCAGATGATGGTGCAAACATCGATGATTTCTCTTTCTTCCTGACTGGTATTTCGAGCCTTGAGGATGCTGCCGACGTTGCTTCTGACAACGGTATTGCCTCTCGTGCCCTCACTCGTGCAAACACTACGTTGCCTGGTAACTATGAGATTCTGGCTGGTATGGCTGTGAACGCAGGTACTGTTGATATTGACTTTAAAGCCTTGAACCTTCCCCAGCGAATGACCATCGAGTTCTCTCTTCCTGACAATGACTGTAAGAACGCTGTGAGACTGTATCGCACTTTCAAGGGTGATTCTTGGGCTGAACTCTCTCTCACTGGTGGTGCTCTTCCCACCGACGTCACGATTGATATGACTCAGGAAAATAAGATTGTTGTGACTCTGAATCGCCTGCGCACTCAGTCGTTTGCTCTTGGTGTTCAGATTATCGAAAGCAATCAGGGTTCTAGCACTGAAGTAATCAATGCAACACCTATCCCGAACAATGGTACCACTTCTCTGGCTGTTACTTCTATCAAGTATAAGGCTAAGGCAGGTTCAGTGCTGAAGAACGAGTATAACGGTGCTCTGACTGACTTCCTCCGTAAGATTGTGATGAAGAAGTATAGTCTCCGTGCAGTGGAAGATCCTAGCGTGGAGAAGGAATATGTGTTCAACCCTGTTTATCAGCTTCCTGCAGGCGGTACTCTGTTCCTGACTGGTTGGCAGAACTACAGCAGCTTCATGTATTCAATTCGTAATTCTAATGCTGCATTCTCTGTAATCGATTATCAGGCTGAGTTCGTTTATCCTTACGCTACATACGCATCTCCCGAGGTGCCTGAGGAGCCTACCGAGACTCACTCTGGTGGTAGCAGCCTCTAATCGGACAGTTTAAGAATAAACATCATAAATAATGATTGCCATGCACAGCGAATGTGCATGGCAATTTTTTTGTTTTCACACTTCTTGCAGTTGAATATAAATGAGATCGTTGTTGAATATGGATGACGGCATCATTCAACATCAATGACAAGCTCGTTTAATATCATTGACGACATGAAACAATACAAATAGCGACATGAATGAATATAAATGGTAGGCTAGTTCCTTTTTTGGCATTGTGATGATGCCATTTCTGTGACTTTTTTAGGGACGAAGTCAAAAAAGTCCTGAAAAAGTTTGGTGATTTCGCGAAATAGTAGTACCTTTGCACCCGCATTCGAAAGAAAGCACGGGCGTTTAGCTCAGTTGGTTCAGAGCATCTGCCTTACAAGCAGAGGGTCGGCGGTTCGAATCCGTCAACGCCCACAAAAACGAGGCTTCCCATTGGGAAGCTTTTTTGTTTTGAAAAAATAGGCATTATTTATTTTCTTATTTCATCAAAAAGTAGTAACTTTGCCGCCGCAAAGGATAATTATCTGTTTAGCTATATCATGGAATTAAGTAAGCTGACTGCCATTTCGCCTATTGATGGCCGCTACCGCGGAAAGACGGAACCGCTGGGCGATTATTTTTCGGAATATGCATTGATCCGCTATCGCGTACGTGTGGAAATTGAGTATTTCATAGCACTATGTGAATTGCCTCTTCCTCAACTTTCCAATTTCAACCATGACCTTTTCGAGTCCTTGCGCGACATCTACCGTCAGTTTACACCTGCTGATGCCCAGCGCGTGAAAGACATTGAGAAGGTGACCAATCATGATGTCAAGGCAGTAGAGTATTTTATCAAAGAGAAAATCAGTATGCTGAACGGTTTTCCCGTTCAGTCTTCGGAGTTTATCCATTTCGGTCTCACCTCTCAGGATATCAATAACACCAGTGTACCGCTTTCTATAAAGGAGGCTCTCGAAAACGTGTATTATCCCTTGGTCGAAGAACTCATTGAGCAGTTGCACGACTATGCTGAAGAGTGGAAGAACGTGCCCATGTTGGCAAAGACCCATGGACAGCCTGCTTCTCCAACCCGTCTTGGAAAGGAAATCATGGTCTATGTCTATCGGTTGGAAGAGCAGCTGCGCTCACTGAAAGACACACCGATTACAGCCAAGTTCGGCGGAGCCACGGGCAATTTCAATGCCCATCATGTCGCCTATCCGCAGTACGATTGGAAGGAGTTTGGCAACACGTTTGTCAGCGAGAAGTTGGGGTTGGAGCGTGAGCAGTGGACCACTCAAATTTCCAACTACGACTGGTTAGGAGCTGTCTTCGATGCCATGCGCCGCATCAACACCATCGTTATCGACCTCGACCGTGATTTCTGGATGTATATTTCCATGGAATATTTCAAGCAGAAGATCAAGCAGGGAGAGGTGGGTTCGAGTGCCATGCCGCACAAGGTGAACCCCATCGACTATGAAAATTCCGAGGGTAATCTTGGCATTGCCAATGCCCTTTTGCAATTTTTGGCACAGAAATTGCCAGTAAGCCGATTGCAGCGCGACCTCACCGACTCCACGGTGTTGCGCAATGTCGGTGTGCCGATGGGACATGCTATTATTGCCTTCGAGAGCACACTGAAGGGTCTGCGCAAGCTGATTCTGAACGAAGACAAGTTGCGTGAGGATCTCGAACAAACATGGGCCGTGGTGGCTGAGGCCATCCAGACCATTCTGCGCCGTGAGGCCTATCCCAACCCTTACGAAACGCTGAAAGCACTGACACGTACCAACCAGAAAATGACCGAAGAGACCATTCATGAGTTCATTGAGACCCTCGATGTCAGCGAAAGCGTGAAAGAGGAACTGCGTGCCGTCACCCCATGGAACTACACAGGAGTATGAATTAAACATTATGAATTAAGCATTAAAAAAGGGCCGTGAGGCTCGCTAATATCACCAATTATCAACACTAAATTTTTTTGAAGTATTATGGATTTCGAGAATGAAAAGAAGCAGGAGGAACAGTCTGCACAAGAGCAACAGGGCAGCCGTGAGGGCTACCAGAAAGATTACAGACCAGCAGGCCGCTCGCCGCGTCCGCGTATTCACACCGGACAACGTCCCGTCCAGACCGGTTATGAGCGTCCCAGTTTCAACAAACACGATGATGAAGGAGGATTCCGTCCTGAAGGCTTCGGGGCAGGCTTACAGAGCCAGCCGGCACAGCATTCGGGATTCCGTCCTCGTCCCAATAATTACCAGCCGCGCCAGCAGCATGGTGGCTATCAGCCCCGTCAACCCAAAGAAGAATACGGTCAGCTCCGTGGTGGCTATCGCCCTCGCTACAGTCAGGAAGGCGTTGACAACCAAGGCGGCTACCAGCCTCGTCAGGGTGGTTATCAGCCTCGTGGCTATCAGCCCCGTCAGCAGGGTGGCTACCAGCCTCGCCAGCAAGGTGAAGGTTTTCAGCCTCGTGGCGGCTACCAGCCTCGTCAGGGTGGTTATCAGCCTCGTCAGCAGGGTGGTTTCCAGTCTCGTCAGGGTGGTTATCAGCAGCGCGGCGGTGGCTACCGTCAGGGTGGCTATCAGCAGCGTCCCGGCGGATTCCGTCCTCGTACGGCCGACTATGATCCCAATGCAAAGTACTCCATGAAGAAGCGCATTGAGTACAAGGAGCAGAACTTCGATCCCAACGAGCCTATCCGTCTGAACAAGTATCTGGCCAATGCCGGCGTATGCAGCCGTCGCGAGGCCGACGAGTTTATCCAGGCTGGCGTGGTCACTGTCAATGGACAGGTGGTCACCGAATTGGGTACCAAGGTGATGCGTACCGACGTGGTGCGTTTCCATGATGATCCCGTCTCTTTGGAGAAGAAGGTTTACGTGTTGCTGAACAAGCCGAAAGACTATGTCACCACGAGCGACGATCCCCAGCAGCGCAAGACCGTGATGGATCTTGTGAAGAACGCTTGTCCCGAGCGCATCTATCCCGTCGGTCGTCTCGACCGTAACACCACGGGTGTGCTTCTGCTCACCAACGATGGCGACTTGGCTTCGAAGCTCACCCATCCCAAGTTCCTGAAAAAGAAGATCTACCACGTCTATACCGACCGCAATGTCACCGCTCACGACATGCAGCAGATTGCCGAGGGTATCATGCTCGAGGATGGTGAGATCAAGGCAGATGCCGTGGAGTATGCCGATCCTGTGGATAAGAAGCAGGTGGGCATTGAGATCCACTCTGGCAAGAACCGCATCGTGCGCCGCATCTTCGAGAGTCTTGGCTACAAAGTCAGCAAGCTCGACCGTGTGCAGTTTGCCGGTCTCACCAAGAAGAACCTGCGTCGCGGCGACTGGCGCTACCTTACTGAGGAAGAGGTCGACCGCCTGCGGATGGGAGCGTATGAATAAGACTCACCCCCAGCCCCTCCCTGTGAGGGAGGGGAGTATATAGTTCTGATTCAATAATCAAAAAAGTAATAAACTATTAGCAATGCCCACTCGCATGGTAAATAAGTAACTACTCACCTCCCTCACAGGGAGCGGGTGGGTCTGATATTTTTATGAAAAGAACAAAAGTTATCGACGTGCTTCAGAGCACGGAATATGGAAAGGAAGTCTGTGTGAAGGGTTGGGTGCGTTCGCACCGTGGCAGCAAAAACGTGGACTTCATCGCACTGAATGATGGCTCGACCATCAAGAATGTGCAGGTGGTGGCTGACCCCACGAAGTTTGACGAGCAGCTGCTGAAAGACATTACCACGGGCGCTTGTATCTGTGCCGAAGGTGTGCTGGTGGAGAGTCAGGGTGCAGGTCAGAGCAGTGAGATTCAGGCTACCAATATCGTGGTCTATGGACTCTGCGATGCTGAATATCCCATGCAGAAGAAGGGACAGACCTTTGAATACATGCGTCAGCACGCCCACATGCGCCTGCGTACCAATACTTTCGGTGCTGTGATGCGCATCCGTCACAACATGGCGATGGCCATTCACACCTATTTCCATGAGCATGGCTTCTACTATTTCCACACGCCGCTCATCACGGCCAGTGACTGCGAGGGAGCCGGCAACATGTTTCAAGTGACCACGAAGAACCTCTACGACCTGAAGAAGGACGAGAATGGAAAGATCATCTACGACGACGACTTCTTCGGCGAGCAGACCTCGCTGACTGTCAGCGGCCAGTTGGAGGGCGAGCTGGGAGCCACGGCCTTGGGTGCCATCTACACCTTCGGCCCCACGTTCCGTGCCGAGAACTCGAACACGCCGCGCCACTTGGCTGAGTTCTGGATGGTGGAGCCCGAAGTGGCCTTCATCGACCAGGAAGAGCTGATGGATTTGGAGGAAGACTTCATCAAGTACTGTGTGCGATGGGCACTCGACCATTGCAAGGACGACTTGGAGTTCCTCAACAAGATGATCGACAAGACCCTCATTGAACGTCTGGAAGGTGTGCTGAAAGAGACTTTCGTGCGCCTGCCCTATACCGAGGGCATCAACATCCTGCAGGATGCCGTCAAGAACGGCAAGAAGTTCGAGTTCCCCTGCAACTGGGGCGACGACCTGGCCAGCGAGCATGAGCGCTACCTCGTGGAGGAGCACTTCAAGAAGCCCGTCATCATGACCGACTATCCGCGTGCCTTCAAGTCGTTCTACATGAAGCAGAACGAGACCGTCAGCGGTACTGACGGGCACTCTGTCGGCTATAAGGGTGCTGTCGCTCCCGGTCCTACGATGCAGGGCACCGATGTGCTGTTCCCGCAGATTGGCGAGATTATCGGCGGATCGGTTCGTGAGGAGAGCTATGAGAAACTGATGAGCGAGGTGGAGCGCCGACAGATGGACAAGACCCATCTTTGGTGGTATCTTGACACCCGTCGTTGGGGTTCTTGCCCTCATGCCGGTTTCGGACTGGGCTTCGAGCGTCTCATCCTGTTTGTCACGGGCATGCAGAACATCCGCGACGTGATTCCCTTCCCGCGCACGCCGAAGTCGGCTGAGTTCTAAACTAACAGACATGTTTTTCGGGGTTACAAAGGTACTGGAAAGCACCTTCGTAACCCCGAAAACCGTATTTCCTACTTAGAAGTTCACACCGATATTGGCAAAGAAGTTGCCGTTGTACTGTGTGATTTTCTCGCTGTCGTAGGCATTGGTGACACCAATGTGGTAGCCAGCTTCGATGTAGAGGTTGTGCCATTCGGCGCCGCATCCGATTTTGATGCCTACGTTGGGACGGTTGTAATTGCCGGAACCGAACGATGCAAAGCTCTCGACATCACCGTTACTGTCTTCCGTCTTCTTGCGCCCTCCGATACCAAGGGCGAGGGTCGGCCCGATATAGGGCAGTATGGCAATATCCTCGGTGGCCTTGAATCCGTACTTAATGAGAATGGGGATTTCAAGGTAGTGCAGGTTGATCTCGTTTTTCCCCTTCCCTTTCCCTTTCGCTCCGTATTGGGTGTAGTAGAGTCCGCTCTCTAAAAATACAGGACTCTCTTCGCTGACACGCAGGCCTATGACGGCTCCAAGAGTCAGGCCGGTCTTTGACTTGAGGTCGTCAGTGTCGTCGCCCGTGAGGGTCGACACCGTCATGCCGATGCGCGCACCGTAGTAGAGGGTGCTCTCATTGAGCGTGAAACCGCCACTGCTATATTGGGCGGAAGAGGGGATTGTAAGCAGAATGGCTACAATCGTTATCAGGATTTTCTTCATGATGGTGTTGCTGTTCTTTTGTCTCTATGTTCAAAAAGAGAATGCAAAGTAACATGTTTTTTTCTTACTATGCAAGTATTCGGCTGCAAAGTTACTGATTTTCTGAAAAAATGCGTGTCGATTTAGTAAAAATTGTGACATAATCTTTTGGTGCTTACATAAATTCTTCATATATTTGCAGGTGCTATTTGGCTAACCTTAAAACTAAAGTCGGCAAGATGAAATATGTTGCATTGCCTCAGGAGGGTGAACGGCGGTTGTCGTTCTATCTCGCCATGGAGGAGTATGTGGCACGCCATTTGTCAGGCAACGCCTCTGCCAGCGATTTCTTCTTTATGTGGCAGGTGCAGCCCAGTGTCATCTTCGGGCGGAACCAGCAGTTGGAGAGCGAGGTCAATGTGGCGTATTGCCGTCAACACGGCATTCAGCTCTATCGCCGGAAGAGTGGGGGCGGCTGTGTCTATGCCGACAAAGACAATCTGATGCTGTCGTATGTCACGTCGGAAACCCAAGTAGGTCTGGCCTTCAACAACTTTGTCAACATGATTCTCTTGGTGCTCCGCAAAATGGGGGTCGAGGCTACGGGAACCAGTCACAACGACGTGATGATTGGCGATCGGAAGGTGTGTGGGACGGCCTTCTATCATCTGCCCCAGTGCAGTATTGTGCATAGCACGATGCTTTACGACACGAACATGGAACACATGTTGAATGCCATCACGCCGGGGCCGGAGAAACTGCAGACCAAGGGAATACAGAGCGTTCGCCAGCGCATCACACTGCTGAAAGATTATGTCTCGCTGAGTCTTGACGAGGTGCGGACATTCATCCGCGACACGCTCTGCGATGGCGAATGGGTGCTATCGCCTGCGGATGTGACGGCCATAGAGCAGATAGAGCAGGACTACCTGCGCGATGAGTTTGTCTATCGTCTGTAAGTCATTTTTGAGCATCTTAAATCTATCATAGAATATGGAAAACAAAAGAACCTGTCTTTATGACAAACATGTGCAACTCGGGGCGTTGATGTCGCCATTTGCAGGCTTCGAGATGCCCATCCAATACTCGGATATCGCGGGCGAGCATCAGGCCGTTCGCACCGCTTGTGGCGTGTTCGATGTCAGTCACATGGGCGAAGTCAGTGTGCGTGGACGCGAGGCTGAACGCTATGTGCAGCATATTTTCACCAACGATGTGGCCGGTGCCCCTGTGGGCAAGGTGTTCTATGGCATGATGTGCTATGAAGACGGCGGTACCGTCGACGACCTCTTGGTGTACAAAATGGGGGAACAAGACTTCTTCCTCGTCATCAATGCCGCCAATATCGACAAGGACTGGGCTTGGATGCAGACGCAGGCAAAGAGTTTCGATATCGACTTGCAAAATCAGTCGGACGATTTCGGGCAGATAGCCGTTCAGGGGCCGAAGTCGGAGGACGTGGTGGAGCGTGTGCTTGGTATTCCGTGCAAGGAACTGGCGTTCTATACCTGTAAGTATGTGGAGCAGAACCCGAAGCTCATCATCTCCCGGACAGGCTATACGGGCGAGGACGGTTTTGAGATTTATGCCTCGCATGCCTATATTAACGGTTGTTGGGACAAGCTGATGGCCGCTGGCGTGCAGCCCTGCGGATTGGGTTGTCGCGACACGTTGCGCTTTGAGGTGGGACTGCCCCTCTATGGCGACGAACTCTCACAGGACATCTCTCCCGTCATGGCGGGATTGGGCATGTTCTGTAAGTTCGACAAAGAGGAATTTATTGGCCGCGAGGCTCTGCTGAAGCAGAAAACGGAGGGTGTCGCAAAGAAAGTTGTCGGTATTGAACTGCACGACAAGGCCATTCCCCGTCATGGCTATGCGGTGCTGAAGGATGGTGAGCCGATCGGTGAGGTGACTACGGGCTACCATACCATCTCCACCGACAAGAGTGTCTGCATGGCTCTCATTGACAGCCGCTTTGCCAAGCTCGGCACTGAGGTGCAGATACAAATCAGGAAAAAAGTTTTCTCCGGGGTAGTGGTGAAGAAACGTTTCTACGATAAGCATTATAAAAAATAAACACACAAAAGAATTATGGCAACAGTAAAAGAAGGACTTTATTACAGTGAGTCGCATGAGTATGTGAGAATTGAAGGCGAGTATGGCTACATCGGCATCACCGACTATGCACAGCATGCGCTGGGCAATGTGGTCTATGTGGACATGCCCGAAGTGGATGACGAAGTGGAGGCTGGCGAGGAGTTCGGAGCCGTGGAGAGTGTCAAGGCGGCGAGCGATCTCATCTCTCCTGTCAGTGGCACGGTCGTCGAGGTGAACGAGGCTCTTGAGGACCAGCCTGAACTCATCAACCAAGACCCTTGGGAAAACTGGATCATCAAGGTGGAGCTCTCTGACAAGACCGAACTCGACAACCTGATGGATGCTGCAGCCTACGCTGAATTCTCTCAATCTGCCTGATAGTCAGGCTACTGCGAATCGTTTGGTTAACTGCGTCATTGGCGCAGTTCAAAGCAAAGAAAAATGTACAAGTATTTCCCCCATACCACAGCCGACCTGCAAGCGATGCTTGCCACAGTGGGCATCGGTTCCATCGATGCCCTCTATGCCGATGTCCCCGAAGCCATCCGCTTCCGTGGCGACTATCAGTTGCCGTCGGAGATGAGCGAATTGGAGGTTCGCCAGCTCTTTGAACAGCTCGGGCAGCAAAACCGTCAGCTTACGTGCTTTGCTGGAGCAGGTGTCTACGACCATTACACCCCTTCCGTCATTCCGAATCTGCTCTCGCGCTCCGAGTTCCTCACCAGCTATACGCCTTATCAGGCGGAAATCTCCCAGGGCACGCTTCACTACATCTTTGAATACCAGTCGATGATGGCCGAACTGACGGGCATGGATATTTCGAACGCTTCAATGTACGACGGTACCACCGCCACTGCCGAGGCCATGATGATGGCCGTGGCAGCAGGCAAGAAGCAGCATACGGTGCTCGTATCCGGGACTGTCGATCCCAAGACCGTTGAGGTGTTGAAAACATACGCCCATTTCCAGGGAATCAACCTTGTCATGATCCCTGCCAAGGACGGCGTGACAGACCGTTCAACGCTCAACGTTCAGCTCTCAACTCTCAACGATGTTGCTGGGGTCATTGTCCAACAGCCCAATTATTTCGGTATTATAGAGGACTATAGCGGCTTTGCCGATGCCGTCCATGCGAAAAAGGGACTTTTCATCATGAACAGCATCATTGCCGACCTCGCAGTCTTGAAGACACCGGCAGAGTGGGGGGCTGACATTGCTGTGGGCGATGCACAGTCATTGGGTATTCCCATGCAGTTCGGCGGTCCATACGTGGGCTATATGTGCTGCACGGAGAAGCTTATCCGCAAGATGCCGGGCCGTATCGTTGGCAAGACGGTGGACAATCGCGGACAGCGCGCCTTTGTACTCACTCTCCAAGCCCGCGAACAGCACATCCGTCGCCAGAAAGCCACGTCGAACATCTGTTCTAACCAGTCGCTCATGGCTCTTTGGGCAACGGTCTATTGTTCGCTGATGGGTAAGCAGGGACTGAAGGAGGCAGCCGAACTGTCATACGCAGGTGCCCATTATCTATGCGACAAGCTGTTGGCCACCGGTCGTTTCAATCTCGTTTACGACCAGCCGTTCTTCAATGAGTTCGTTGTCAGCTTCGATGGCGATGCCGATGCCTTGCAGCGCCGTTTCTTGGACGAAGGCATCTTCGGCGGAATAAAGATAGCTGACAGTCAGCTCATGTTCGCCGTCACCGAGAAACGTACCAAAGAAGAAATTGATCATCTCGTATCCCTTGTTTAATCCTGTCTGCCCCCCTGTTTGAAAGTCCAGTATGGTGCGATTCTATCGCGCCCCTAAAAAAGCAACAATATGAACAACCGACTATACGGAAACCTGATTTTTGAACTCTCGCAACCAGGTCGTCGCGGCTACTCGCTTCCCAAGAACCGCTTCGGCAACTACGAGATACCAGCCTCTCTGTGCCGACAGAAAGAGGCCGGCCTGCCAGAGTGCGACGAGATGACCGTTGTTCGTCATTATACAAACCTCAGTGCCAACAATTTCGGCGTGGACAACGGTTTTTATCCGCTTGGCTCATGCACCATGAAGTATAACCCGAAGATTGACGAGGAGATGGCCGCACTGCCACAGTTCCAGAATCTGCACCCTCTCCAGCCGAAGGAAACGGTGAAGGGGGCCGAGGCTGTCTGTGCATTGCTCTGCCGTTCGCTTTGCGAACTGACTGGCATGCATGCCTTTACGCTGAAGCCTTTTGCCGGCGCACATGGCGAACTGACGGGACTCATGGTGATCAAGAAATATCATGAGAGCCGTGGCGACATGGACCGCCGACTGGTCATTGTGCCGGACTCTGCCCATGGTACCAACCCCGCCTCGGCTGCTGTGTGCGGCTTGGACATCGTCGAAGTGAAGTCGCTTAGCGACGGAACGGTCGATGTGGATGCCCTCCGCAACTTGTTGGATAATGTGGACGGCAATTCCATTGCTGCCATGATGATGACCAATCCCAACACCCTCGGCCTTTTCGAGCGACAAATCCCTGAGATAGAGCAGCTTGTCCATGCTGCTGGTGGCCTGATGTACTACGATGGTGCCAACCTGAACCCCATGCTTGGTGCCTGCCGTCCGGGTGATATGGGCTTCGACGTGATGCACATCAATTTACATAAGACCTTCTCCACTCCTCATGGTGGAGGCGGCCCCGGTGCTGGCCCTGTCGGTGTGCGCAAGGGACTGGAGCCATTCTTCCCCGAGGTGTCGCCCTATCACGGCAATTTCGCCGTGGCTATGCGGGCTTATGCCTATATCCTCTCCCTTGGCAGGGAGCATATCAAAGAGGTGGGTCCCTTGGCCACGCTCAATGCCAACTATATCAAGGAGTCGTTGAAGGATGTCTACGAACTGCCCATCGAAGGGGTGTGCAAGCATGAGTTCGTTTTCGACGGATTGAAAGACAAAAGTACGGGAGTCACGACAATGGATGTAGCCAAACGCCTGCTCGACTATGGCTATCATGCACCCACCATCTATTTCCCCCTGCTGTTCCATGAGAGCCTTATGATAGAGCCTACCGAGAACGAGTCGAAAGAGACAATCGACGGTTTCATTGCCGTGATGCGTCAGATCGCTGAGGAAGCAAAGACCCATCCTGACCTCGTGAAGTCGGCTCCGCATAACACGCCTATCGGGCGTGTCGACGACGTGTTGGCTGCCAAGCATCCTGTAGTAACATGGCGTCAACTCATAAGCCCCCTAAGTTAGGGGGTTGGGGGTCTGAACTAACGAAGATTTCTGATATGATAAAAAATAATTTTGGGTCTGCTTGTTCAGACCCCCAACCCCCTAACTTAGGGGGCTTGTGTGATTTGATTGTCATCGGAGCGGGGCCTGGAGGCTATCGCGCTGCCGAACATGCTGCTAAGGCTGGTCTGAAAGTTGTCGTCTTCGAGGGCGAAAACGTGGGTGGCACCTGTCTCAATGTTGGTTGTATACCCACGAAGACATACGTGCATGCCGCCACCTTTGCTGAGGCTGTTGAACGCCAGCCGCAAGTCATAGAGCAGTTGCGTAGCGGCATCGAGACCATCCTCTCGCATCCGAACATCACCCTCGTCCGTGAGAAGGCCGTTTTCAAGGATGCCCATTCCGTCATTGGTTCTGTTAGCGGCGACATTTTCGTCGCTCCCCACATCATCGTTGCCACCGGCTCAGAGACCAAATGGCTCCCCCTGTCAGGACTTGACTCCCCCCGCGTGGTCGATTCCACCGGCCTGTTACAGTTGAAGGAACAGCCGAAAAAGCTGACGGTCATTGGTGCTGGTGTCATTGGCATGGAGTTTGCCTCCGTTTTCAACCGTTTCGGCACCGAGGTCACCGTCATTGAGTATCTCAAGGAGTGCCTGCCAGCACTTGATAGCGACATTGCCAAGCGTTTGCGCAAATGTTTAGAGAAACAGGGTGTCACGTTCAAGATGAAGACTGCTGTGGAGAATGTTGCTGAGCTTGATGCCGATGTCATACTGATGGCTACAGGACGCAAGCCGCGTGTTCAGCCCGATTTTGCAAATGCAGGCTTCGAATATGATGAACGCAAAGGAATTACGGTTGACAAGGACTTTCAGACTACTGTCGGGAATATCTATGCTATTGGCGATGTGAACGGTTGTCAGATGCTGGCCCATGCAGCCGAAATGCAGGGCTTGCATGTAGTGAATCGGATATTGGGAAGGGCTGACGACATTCGCTTCGATGTGATGCCTGCCGCCATCTTCACCCATCCCGAGGCTGCCTGTGTCGGTTCTTCCGAAGACCAGTTGAAGGGGCAAGGCGTGGCATACGAATGCCGTAAGGCTTTCCATCGTTCCAATGGTAAGGCAGTGGCCATGAATGAGACCGAGGGGATGCTGAAGCTCTTCTCAGAACCTGAAGCTGGGCGCATCTTAGGCTGTCATTGCTTTGGTGCTCATGCAGCCGACATCGTGCAGGAAGTGAGCGTGCTTATGTGTTTAAATGCCACCGTTGGACAGTTGCGTAACATGGTACACATCCATCCAACGGTGAATGAGATTCTTCTGACTGCCGCAGAACAATAATCTATACCAAGTGGCTGATCAGCTCTTCCTTGTCGCCGGGCAGCATGTCGATGACGGGAATCTCCACCATGGTGTAGCAGCCGGGTTGCAGGCGCATCGAGGCGCGGGCCACATTGACCAATACCTGACCTGTCAGGGCGGGGTTGTTGATCTGCATGTTGAACTCCAGACGTTGGTTCTGCGTCTTGCCGCTTACGCCCTTGCGCACTAAGTTCACGCCGTGACCCATGTCGCGCACGTCGTCGACACTCTCCACCTGGAACACATGGGTCTCGTCGTTGGCAAAATAGGGGTCGGCCTTCACAGCAGCAGCCACCTCTTCCAGTTTCGCGCCCTCTTCCAGTTCCACATACACCATGCGGCGGTGGATGCCCTCACCCAAGGGGATGGTCATCGAAAGGGCGTTCTTCACACCTGCCTTTGAGCGCACGCATACCGAGTGGCCCATCGACATGCCGGGGCCGAAGTTCGTGTAGCTCAGTCCCTTTGGTGCCAGGCTCTGCATCAGTGTGCGTACAATCGAGTCGCTGCCCGGATCCCATCCGGCGGCAATCACGCTCACCGTGTTCGTCTGCTTGTTCAAATCCATGAGCGTGCGGCGGTAGTCGCGAATCATGGTGTGAATATCGAATGAGTCGACTGTGTTGATGCCCAAGGGAAGAATCTGCTTCGCATACTCCTCACATGAACGGGTGGGGGTAGCCAGAATGGCAACGTCCACGTCCTTCAGCTCGCGAATATCCTTTACAACCTCATACTGTGCCAGTTCCTGTGGCTTGTTCTCCGCGCCCTGACGGCGCACGATACCTGCCACCTCCATGTCGGGGGCGGCTTCAAGAGCCTCAAGGGCATACTTTCCAATGTTGCCGTAACCAACGACGGCTGCTCTGATTCTCTTCATTTTGTTCTCTTTGTGTTGTTGGTAAATTGGTTTCTGCTTGCAAAAGTACGTAATTTTTGCGAAAAACCTAACAAAACGACAGGAAATCGTTGCTATCCATTGCTTTTTCTTTATATGGGACAAAACCCTTTTAACCTTTTTTATGCCAATTTGTAGAAAAAACAGCTGACTCCTAACTCCTATCTACTAACTCTTTCGTAACTTTGCACCGTAAAAACACTCAGACAAATATCAAGACCATGGTTTACAAATATGATTTCCTGATTATCGGAGCTGGCGTAGCCGGCATGAGCTATGCCTTAAAAGTAGCAAGAGCCAAGAAAGGTTCAGTGTGTATCATCTGTAAGACGAGTCTCGACGAGGCCAACACCTCGTTTGCACAAGGCGGTGTGGCCAGTGTCACCAACCTTGTCGTCGACAATTTCGAGAAACATATTGAGGACACGATGATTGCCGGAGACTACATCTCCGACCGTGCCGCTGTGGAGCAGGTGGTGAGAAACGCGCCCGAACAGATCAGGGAACTGGTGGAGTGGGGCGTGAACTTCGACCGTAAGGAAGATGGCACTTTCGACCTGCACCGTGAGGGCGGACACTCTGAGTTTCGCATCCTGCATCATGCCGACGACACGGGTTCCGAGATCCAGCGCGGACTGATGGCCGCCGTGCGTGCCTGTCCCGACATCACCGTCAAGGAGCACCACTTCGCCATGGAAATCATCACCCAGCACCACATGGGCGTTCGCGTCACGCGCCGCTCGCCCCACATCAAGTGTTACGGTGCCTACGTGCTGAACCCTGAACAGACTGTCGATACCTATCTGGCCAAGGTCACGCTGATGTGTACGGGTGGCTGCGGTGCCGTCTATCAGACAACGACAAACCCTGTCATTGCCACGGGCGATGGCGAGGCCATGGTCTACCGCGCCAAGGGTACGGTGGCCGACATGGAGTTCGTACAGTTCCACCCCACGGCTCTTTACTCGCCGGGCGAGACACACCCCGCTTTCCTTATCACCGAGGCCATGCGCGGCTATGGTGGCATTCTGCGCCTGCCCAACGGCGAGAGCTTCATGGAGAAATACGACGAGCGCCTGTCCTTGGCACCACGCGACATCGTGGCCCGTGCCATCGACAAGGAGATGAAGATCCACGGCCTCGACCATGTATGCCTCGATGTGACCCATAAGGATCCGGCTGAAACTCGGAAGCACTTCCCCAATATCTATCAAAAATGCCTCTCTTTGGGCATCGACATCACCACCGACTATATTCCCGTGCGTCCTGCAGCCCACTATATGTGTGGCGGCATCAAGGTCGACCTCAACGGCCAGTCCTCCATCGACCGCCTCTATGCCATTGGTGAGTGCTCCTGCACGGGTCTGCATGGCGGCAACCGTCTGGCTTCCAACTCACTTATCGAGGCCGTCGTCTATGCCGATGCAGCAGCCCGTCACTCGTTGGAGCATGTGGACCTCTACGATTTCAACGACCGGATTCCCGAATGGAACGACGAGGGTACGATGACCAACGAGGAGAAAATCCTGATTACCCAAAGCGTGAAGGAGGTGAATCAGATCATGTCGAACTATGTGGGCATTGTGCGCAGCGACCTGCGCTTGCACCGTGCCTGGGATCGCCTCGACATGCTCTATGAGGAGACCGAAAACCTCTTCAAGCGTGTGAAGGCCTCGAAGGACATCTGCGAGCTTCGCAACATGATCAACGTGGGCTACCTCATCACCCGTTTTGCCCTGGAGCGCAAGGAAAGCCGCGGCCTGCACTACACCGTCGACTATCCCGTGCATGCCTACGACAAGAAAAAAGAAGTCTCTTCCGCTAAGTCTAACCTCTCTCCTCTATCCTCTCTCCACTCTTCTCTTTACGATGAGGCTTTGAGGCTGATGGAGTCGAATCGTGGCAAGGGCAACGAGCCGAAGGTGGGCATCTTCTGGTATAATCCCGCCAAGAATGAGCTGTTCGGGGTGGTCAGCCATAAATACAGCGACTACAAGAAGCCGAATGCAGGCGGAGGACTTATCACCAGCAGTGAGATGCATGAAGATGTATGGAAAAAAGAGTTCCGTAAGCAGAAGTACCATGGCGACGGAACCGGGCCGTTCAAGGGCGAGTACCAGTGGAAACCCCGTGGCCGTGTGTTCTACAATCCGTCTGAAGACCACTTCTATATTGGCATTGGCACCTGGGTCGACGAGCACCCGGAAGTCGAGGCTCTTATCATTGAGGAGTTCGACCTTCCACGCGAAAAAACATCGCTTTGGCGCATGCCGCATTGGGATTTAGGACAGACATGGAACGACTGAGTGCCGTTCGATTGAGCGACAAATATGACAAAGATAGTTAAACTAAAGTACTGCGGAATTTAGACTGAATTTGAAAATGATGCTTTCTGAGATTAGGGCTTTTTTGCTCATGTTGCTGTTGTCCGTTTGCCATGCGGCGCAGGCAGGTGTTTCTCCTGAAACCATTCTCCAGTTAGGGTTGCCTGTGGTGTTTGTGGAAACCACAGACAACGAGACGCCCACCTGTGAGGTGGTTTGCGACGGCGAAAACTGTAGAGGGATTCCCGGACCGAAGGTGACAGGCCGGTTGTATGTGCAGATGGGCGATTCTGTGGTGTATGACAGCGAGGCGTATGTGAAGGACACATCGGGTATGACCATCAGGGTGCGTGGAAACACCTCGGCCATTCACGATAAGAAACCGTACAAGGTGAAGTTGCAGAAAAAGCCGACTTGCTGCGCAGGGGCGACAAGCGCTTTGCCAATAAGGACTGGGTGTTGCTGAAACGCGGCTACTCGACCGACGACTTGTTGGGATATGAGATGAACCGTTTGATAGGCATGCCTTATCAGCCTGCCTACGAATATGTGAATCTTTTCCTCAATGGCGAGTACAGAGGCCTGTACACCATTGTCGAGAATGTGAAGCGTGACAAGGACAACCGTATTGATGTAGACAAGGAGTCGGGCTTCATTGTGGAGTTAGATGCCTACTATTACGACGCACACTATTTCCAGACCCCAACAGCCCCCTTCGGCTTCACCTATAAATATCCCGATGAGGAAGATGTCAACGCGGCCACCGACGACAGGATCCGTGACCATATACTTTGCATGGAGGGATCCGTGCTGAATGGTTGCTATGGTGGCGTGATCGATGTCAACTCGTGGGTGCGCTATGTGCTCGGCCATGACATTCTGGGTACATCCGATGTCTATGATGCAACATGTATTTTGCCAAGTATAGCGACAGCTCCGAGCACAAGATCTTCATGCCCACTTTGTGGGACTTCGACTCGGTGATGAAAAACACGGGAAAATGGGGCTGCAAGCATGACTATTATCTGTATTCGAAGCTTTTCGGCCAGTCGCCCTCGCTCTTCTGCGACACGTATCGCCACTTGTGGGATTCGCTTCGCGAGCCATTGTTTCAGCGCTTGGACACGATGTTGGACAGCTTACTGCAGTCTGACATGTGCAGGGCGGTCGATGCTTCCATGCCCTACGACCCGGAGTGGTGGAGCGGCTTGGGCACTTTCTCGCAGCAGCTGAACGGCATCAAGGCATGGATGACCGAACGTCGGCAGTGGTTGGACGAACATGTCGCTGAGGTTCCCCAGTCGGACAACGACACCATCTATCCCACCGATTTGCAGATGACGTTCCAGATTCTTAGTCAGGAAGACAGAACCGTGGAGATCGGCGACGGAAGGCATCCGGCCATCCCGACAGACACCTACGGACCGCTGACCATCCCGTCGACCGTGACACTCGACGGAACGGCCTATACCGTGGTGGGCGTTGCCGATTCCGCTTTCTATGGCTGCCACAAAATATCGTCGGTCGAGGTTCCCGCCACCATCGCCTATTTTGGTACGGGTGCTTTCCGCGGATGCAACAGTTTGAAGAAGGTCATCGTCGACGACTTAGCGGCCTGGTGTGCCACCGACTTCCGTAAATACGACGGCAACCCTCTGTATTTCTGCAAACGACTCTACGACAGCCATCATGCCGAGATCAGGCATCTGGTGGTGCCCGACGGCGTGACGACCGTCCGGAAATATGCTTTCATGCAATGCCTTTTGGACTCTGTGACTATTCCGGGAAGTGTGGTGGAGATTGAAAGCAATGCGTTCTACGACTGTTTGCCGTTGGCCTCGTTGGAGCTGACGCAAGGGCTGAAGCGGATCAGGTCGTATGCTTTCCACGGGTGTTCGGCATTGAAGTCGGTGGTATTGCCAGAGGGAATGACGAGGGTGAGTGTGGCATCGTTCATGGGCTGCACGTCACTTGAGTCGGTGGAACTGCCCGGCAGTCTGTCCAATGCTAACGGGCTCAATGGCATCGACGCGGAAGCCTTCAAGGGCTGTAGCAGCCTGCGGCTTGTGAAGTCGGGCCTCCAGCAGCCCTTTGCCTTCGGTGCCGATGCCTTCGCCTCGGTGGCGCCCGACTGTGTGCTGCAAATCCCCATGGGTACATTGACCGACTATCATAAGGCGGGATGGACCAAGGCTGTGTTTGGCGGTGGCATCGTCGAAGTAGGCGGCATCGAAGAGAACTATTGCGTGGAGAATGCCGCTGCACGCGACTTCCTACAGCAGGTAGTTTATCCCGATGACGACTATTCGTACACGAGGATTACGGATTACGACGGGCTGGTCACACCTTACAAGAAAGACCTGCCCAACCCTGTGTGTATGGTGGCCCCCACTTCCAGCGAAGGCGAATACCTTGTCATGGAGACTTATCGTGACAATCTGCCGGTACGTTCCGACACATTCCTTGTCGGCCAGCAGCTGTTGAGGGTCTGGAACCTCATTCCGCAAACCCAATACACATACCGTCTGCACCTTCTCGATGCAGAAGGAGGGAAGCGGCAGGTAGCCGAAGGAACCTTCAGGACTGAAGGCCGGTTGAGAATGATGAATATCGACGGCATGGGCAATTTCCGCGATTTGGGAGGATGGAAGCTGTCCGACGGCCAGCACGTGAGATACGACCGCTTGTTCCGTAGTGCTGAACTGGCCATGGAGAGCCGTAACATTACTTCCGCCGGCATGCACGAGTTGTTGGACGTGCAGGGCATTGGTGTCGAAATTGACTTCGGCGACTATGGCAGCGAAAGCCCTGTTTGGGACCGGCTGGAATTTGTGCATGGCGAGGACTACCAGATTGCATTCTATATCGAGGGGCTTGCAGGAAACCCAAGCGCAATACCGGAACTGCTTTGAGAAGGTGGTCAACAGTCTGCGCGATGGTAGGAAAGTGTTGTTCCACTGCAGCCGTGGCACCGATCGGGCAGGGGCGTTCGCTTTCCTGTTGGAAGGCTTGCTCGGCGTTTCTGAAAGCGACATGGCCAAAGAATACGAATTGTCGGGTTTCCTGTACAATGACCAGAACTGCTACCGAAACAATGAGGATAAATACAAGGGCATGGTCGAATATGTGAAGGAGAACTATCTGGGCAATACGCTCAACAAACGGATTGAACAGATGGCCTTGGGCTTTGGCATCTCGCGCGACGACATAGACGATTTCAGGTCGCTCATGTCGGAAGACGACGCGATGGGCCAGGAAGAGACTCCCACATGTGTCCTTGAGCTGCCGGCACGCCGCGCCGAGGGAAAAATCTACAATCTGCAAGGCCAGCGAGTGGCTAAGATGCGCAAGGGCTTGTATGTCAGAGACGGGCGGAAAGTGGTGAAGTAAGGATGCCCCTTACCTTGTGAGTGAGAATTTCAGCGACACGCCGAAGTCCTGTGTGGTCGTCGGGTAGCTGTTGGCTGAGAGAAGGGGCGTGTTTGTCTGCCGCTCATAGTAGGCACTCATGCTGAGGTAGCGTGAGAGGGTGTATTCGGCCGAGAGCGAAATCTTCAATGCCGAGTTGCCGCTGCTGGCCGAGGACACGCCCGAGGCAATGTCGCGCGTGATGGCGGCCTGGTTGCGGAACGACACGTCGACGCGCGTGTTCAGGTCGTGGTTCACACCGCCCTTCGTCTGCGATTTGTTCTTGTTTTTGTTGTCGTTTTCGTCTTGGTTCTTCCCCTTGTTGTTTTTGCTGCCTTTGATCTTGCGACTGTTGCCCATGCCAAAGAGGTTCAGGTTCGTGATCTTGTAACCCATGCCGATGACCCAGTCTTTGGAGAGGGCCTCGTTGATCTGCACGCTGGTGAGCGAGAGGTTCAGCACGCGCGTGGTCTTGTATTCCACCTTGAAGGTCATGTTGTTGTGGAGGGTCACGTCGACACCGAGCAGGGGGGAGAAGGCCTCATTGATACTGACGGTGGAGATGTTGTACATCGACGACGGGGTGTAGCTGCCGTCGCTGGCCTTCACGAAGCCCAGGTCGCCCATGTATTCGAGCCATGAACTGTAGCTGTTGTAGGAGCCGATGCTGAACACCGACTTATAGCCGTGGTTGATGTTGACACTCTTGAACCGCTCGCTGAACCAAGGCAGTTTCGACAGGCCGCTGTAGCGCACTGTCCAGTTGGGCAACAGGCGCGAGAGGGTCGGGAAGAGGCTGAGCGAGGAGCCACCGCCGGCGGTATAGGTACTGAGGAAGGCCGGGATGAGCACGTCGGATGAGTAGGGGTCAATGGCGTTGACATTTACGGGCGTACCGTCGGCATTGTTGACATTTGGGCTGGCACCGGCGTACTGAGCCTGCACACGGCTGTGGAACTCGGCGATCTTGCCACGGAACTCGTCGAACGAAGCCGAATGGTAGCCGTTGCTGGCATCGCCCATGCCCTCGAAGGCACTGCGGATGGAAATGGTGGTCATGTTGAACGTGCCGCTCTGTGTGGTGGGCGAACCCTCATACATGAACTGCACGCTCTTGGTGCGTGTCATGGTGCGCGAGGCGTTGAGGTCGATTTTCAGGTCGGTGATGGGTTCGATCGTGGCCTTGAGTTGCAGGTCTTCGGTGCTGGAGCTGGTCGACGGGGTGGCCACGCTGTCGTTGCAGAGCAGCCAGTCGTTCTGTTTGGCCTTGTCCAAATAACTGTCGCCCACGAGTCCGAAAGCGAAGTCGAGACCAGGGGCAAGCACGTCGCCCGTGCGCTGGCCGAAGGCATCGCCGACGTTGGGGATGAAGCCAGGCAAAGTCATGGAGCGTTGTTTGCGGTAGGAGAGATTGACACTGCGCACCATCATGAGCAGGCGGGCCGTGTATTGGGCCGGCGAGTACCACCACTGGTTCTCCAACGGCTCCTTTGGCATGACACTGATCTTGATTTTCATGCTGTCCGTACCCCAGACCTTGATCTTGTTCTCATCGACAACCTTCCATTTCACGTTGACAGCCTTGCCTTTGCTGTCCTTGGCCGACACGATGAGGCGTTTCGACTTCTTGCCGTGCTGCACCTCGAACGTGGTGTCGGGCATCAGGGTCAGCTCGCGCTGGTAGGTGTTCTTGTTCTTGGGCAGTATCTTGGTCTCTTTAGCATCGTCCTTCTTGGCCTGTTCGTCATCCTTTCCCTTCTTTGGGTCGCCGGCCTTCTTGCGGTCTGGACGTTTGGGTTCAGGCTTCTTGCGCTGCTGTTGCTTCTTGAACCGCTCGTTGGTCTTCTTCAGGAAGGGGATGTGGTTGTAGAGGGTCTCCATGTTCAGCGAACCGTTGATGTTCAGGTTGCTGTTGTTCGAGATGGTGTTGCCTAAAGAAGTGCCGTCGTCGAGCTCGGTGCCGCGCAGCCACGAGTAGGTGGCGTTGTAGGAGGCGTCGGCCTTGATCCAGTCGGTGACGGGCAGTTTGTCGATGGGCAGCTGGTAGCTGAGCGTGAATGACTGCTGGTAGTCGAGAGGCACGCCCCAGTGCTTGATGCTGGTCCACACGGAGTCTTTCCATGCTGAGTAGCGGTCGGGGTAAAGGTCTTTGTTGACCGGGGTGTAAGGCTCCTCGATCTCGGCATGGGTGGCCGACTGGAAGGTGGTGTGCAGGTTCTTGGTGAAATCCCAGCGTAACTGGAAGTCGCGGTTGAAGAGGAACTGCTCGCTGAACGACAGTGGCAGGTTGGGGTTGACTGTGTTCTCCAAGTCGCGCTCCTGCAGTTCGTAGTAGGTGCGTGTGAGTTCGGTGCCGAACGAGATGTTCTGTGGCAGGAAGTTGAATCCCAGTGCCTTGGGGAAGTTGAGCCATTTCGACTTGCCCTTCACGTTCTTGAACGGCTCCCATGTCTTCAGCACGGGCGAATAGGTGTAGTTCAGTGCGCCGCGCCACTGGTCGTCGGTCTCCCAGACGGTGGTCTCGCCCGTGGTCTTGCGGTGGGCGTGGCTGTAGCTCACGGAGAAGTTGGCCGGGTCGTAGGGCATGGGGTGCTTCTTGTTCTTGATGTCCACGCGGGCGTTGGAAATAGAGAAGTTGCGCGAGATGTTGCGTGTCACGGCAATCGACTCGATGGAGTCGCGCTCATGGGCATTCTGTGCCGAAGCAAGGGCATCGTCGAGTTCCATGTCCGTGTCGAGCGGATTGTATTTCGGACTGATGATCTCCTTGGAGTAGGAATAGTAGACGGGCAGCGACACCTTGGCCTTGTCGGGGAAGAACTTGCCCATCTCGAAGTTGGCCGTCACGGCGTAGGACTTCTGTGTGTCCTGTGTGCGCTGCATGATGCCATCCTCCAGACCGCCGAAGCCGTCGCTGACATAGCGACCCGTGACGTTGACCGAGCCAAAGTCGCTGAGCTGGACGTTCATGGTGCCCGAAGCGGCCCAACCGCCCTCGTTGTTGGTCTCCCGCAGGCGCAGCTCGTTGACCCATACCTCGCCCGACTTGAGGGAGTTAGACAGGTTGCGCACACCGATGATCATGGTCTTCACCTCGCCTAACGACGGGTTGCCCATGATGCTGATGCGGTTGTTGGGCTTGTCGGGGTCGTAGTCGGTGAAGAGCTGGGTGTAGCTGCCAGTGCCGTTGGCACGGGCCATGTTGCGTGCTTTCTTCAGTTGGGTGAAAAGTCGCAGGTCGATGTCGAGCATGTTCTCCTGCGGCCATACCAACTGTCGGTCGGTAGGCACGTTCCAGCGGTAGTTGCCTTCGGGCGTGACCTTCAAGGGAATGAGGTATTCGTAGTAGTTGTTCTTGTAATCGCTGCCCAAGCGGATGAAGACGGCCAACTGGTTGTCCTCCAATTGCGTGGTGTTGGGCACAAGGTGGTTGGCATGCACGAACATCTGCATGCGGCGGTAGCGGCGTAGGTCAAGATTGGTCGTCTTGTAGACTGCCTTCGACTCGTTCTGGCTCAGGTTCTTCACCGTGAGGCAGAGTGCCTGCTCGTTGTTCTCCGTCAGCTGAGGCTGCGAGGGGTCTGTAGCGCGGGTGATGCCCGGTGGCAAAACGTAGGCAACGGGTGTGCGGTCGGTGTTCTCCTCCACGTTCACGGCACTCATCTCCATCAGGCCCGTCTCGGCTCCGGTGGCTGTTTGCAGGCTCTTCTTGTACTGCCGCCATTCGCCGCGCACCAGATCGAGCGAGCCGAAGCGCAGCACGATGGGATTTTCGAAGCCAGTGAGGAACATGCGCATGAAGCGGATGCTGCTGAAGTCGTTGATGGTGCCCACCTTCTCCTGATACTCAACTAAGGGGATGCGGTACTGATACCAACGCACGGTCATCGAGTCGCCGTTGCGCAGTTTGGCGTTGTAGTCGCGATGATCCACGATATACGAGCTTTCGCTCTTGGCACCGCGGTTGTAGGCCTGTAGTTCCTCGTCGCTGATGGGAATGCGGTATTGGTAGTAACGTTCGTACTCGTTGAGGGTGAAGTCTTGGTTGATGTCCTCCACGTCAGGCCCCGTCTTGTAGCTGGTGTCGTAAGACTCTGTCTGCTGGTCGCTGGCAGGCGAGTTGCCCTGTGGGTTGTTGATGCGCTTGTAGCGATCCATGATGCTGCGCTGCTCGGCATCGAAGTCGCTGCCGCGGAAGTAATGGTAGTTGTCGCCGGCGGGGTCGCTGCGCCATGCCTGCAGCAGAGAGTCGTTCTGCACGATGCCGCCGATGGCATCAAGCCACTGCCTGTAAGCTTCAAACTCGCGCTCCTCGTCGTCGTTCAGACCGTTGAAGCCCACGTCCTGCAGCTCTCGCGAGCCGGTAGTGGTGGCAAAGGCGTAGGTCTGTGTGGCCTGTACGGGAATCTTGCCCCATTGCGTCGTGGTGAACGACGAGGTGCCGTCGACGGGCATGCCGCTCTCGTAGAACTTCTTACCGTCGCACAGCACATCCTCGCTCACCTCGCCTAAGTTAATGTACAGTTCGCCCGAATAGCGGTTGGCCGTGCCGTCACGACGGGTGTAGATATAGGGGTCGAGCAGCCAGAACTCCACATATTCGATATTGGCCTGCTCAAAGTCGGTCGTTTCCAGACGGCGCATCATGCCGCCCCACTTCTGTGTGGGGTTCTTCAGCGTTCCGTCGGCATTGAAGTCGGTGGTCAGGTTATAGGGGCCGCGCTCCTGCGGATAGTAGGCAAGGTTGAGCACGGGTAGGGTGGAGGTGGCTCCGTTGTAGCTCGACTGGTCGCGGTTCGGGTAGAGCTCGCGCACGTAGACCTCACGCACATAGTGGTTTGAAAGCTGGTTCAAGTCGCTCTTGATGTGGCTGGGGGTGAGGCTCGACGAACGGCGTGTGAAGATGGGGTCTACGTTGTACCATGCCAATAGGGCGCGTCCGTAGCCGCTGCTCACGTTCTCCTTGGTGTTATGGTTGGGGAACATGAAAGGGACACTCGATAGCTGCCATGCCTTGGGGTCGCTTACGTCGATGAGGTTCTTGGTGTTCTCGAAGTCGTCGATATAGGAGGCGTTGTCCTGCGTGCCGCGTGCCTTGTGGGCAATGAGCTGGGCAAACTCGCCCGTGAAGGAAATCTGTGAGGGCTGTGTCAGGTGGAGCAACGGCAGCTTGTCGAGCATGTTGGTGAGCCATTGCGATTCCTGTTTCCAGTTCACGCTGAGACCCCAGATAGTGTTGTTGAGCGGTTCTTCGCCCATCGACACCTTTGTAATGAGTGCCTGTTCCTGCAGGTGCTGAATCGTGCCGCTCAGGGTGAAATTCTTCGAGAAGTCATACTCCCAGTTGATGCCGAACATCGTCTTCCGCTGCATGCCGTACTGCGTGTTGTCCTCGAGCGACACATTGACATTTGTCCCGGCATCGATGATACTCTGGTTCAGGATGGTCACCTCGCCAGCCGAATAGTCCACGGAGTAGTCGCTGCCTTCCTGGAGCACCACGCCGCCGGCCGTTACCACGACCGATCCTTGTGGCACATTGTAGGCTCCGAGCGAGATGACGTTGGCCGACGTGCCTTTGTACTGTCCCGTCAGCAGGAACTTGTTCTTCTCGGCGTTCTGCTTGGCGTAGGTCTTCGTAGAGTCGTAAAGGGCATCGAAACAATACTTCTCGGACAGTTCCTCCATGCCTTTCTGTTTGAGATAATTGCGCAGATAGCTGCCGAAAGGCTCAGCCGACGGTAGGAAGATGCGGCCGTTGTCGACGGTGTAGCCTTGCACAAAGTCGAACTGTCCGTTCGGGTGGGGCTTCATGTTGTTGTCCAAGCGGTCCAGTCCCATCACCTGTATCAGCAGTGTGCTTTTCAGTTGTGCTTCAGGCAGGTAGCTCAGGTAGGTGCCTGTGGTGTCGCTCTGGTATTTGATGTCCATTCGGAACCCTTCGCGCTCTACGTTGGTGGCCAGATAGTACACGTTTTTCATCATCAGTCGCCAGTTGCCTTGTCCGGGGTTGTTGCTCGTGTTCTTCAGCGACTTCACGAAAAGGGCCTTGTCGGTCTGTGTGAGGTCGGTGGAGAACTCACCCACCTGGTAGGTCTGTCCGCCGTAGGTGTATTCGTAGGCCACGGCCAGCACCTGGTCGGTCTGTAGTCCTGTCTTCAGTGAGATATAGCCCAAGGATGTGTTCACCGTGTATTCGTTCGAGGTAAGCAGACGTGCTGAAGACAGTTTTTCGTAGTCGGTGCCGCCATGAAATTCGGGAATGGCCTCCAACTGTGCGGTAATGAGGTCGAAGGTGCGCGAGGCCGAGTCGATACGTGTCACCAGTGTGCTGTACACGTCGTTGGCCTGATTGCTGGGCACGCCTCCCGTTGGATGCCAGTTGGCATTGCTGACGTAGGTGCCTTCGCCCAAGTCGGTCAGGGCAATGATGTTGCGGGAGTTCGAGGTCGTACCCGATTTGTTGGTCACCCACACCTCCACACGGTTGATCTTGACACCCGTGGTCAGGTTGGGTAGTGTCTTCATGGCGCGGTCGTAATTCTGCTGGAAATAATGGGAGAGGAAGAAGTGGCGGTTCTCTTCGTAGTCGGCCACGTTGAGTTCGAAGGGCTGGGTCTGTTTTCCGCCTTTGCTCTGCACGCTCTTCGAGGTGGAGTTCTTCTGCGAGAGCACCGTCTGCAGCTTCAGTTTGCCGAACTGCATGTCGGTTCGGATGCCGAAGAGGCTTGAGGCACCCGTCACCAAGGAATTGTTCGAGGGGAAGGTGATATTGCCTGCCTCGACCAACTTGATGATCTCGTCTTCCTTGCCTTCGTATTTCAGTTTCAGATTCTTCGTGTCGAAGTCGAAGGTGGCATCGGTGTTGTAGTTCAGGTTCATGTTCACCTTGTCGCCGACCTTGCCATTGACACTGAGGTTGATCTTTTCGTCGAAGTCGAAGGCCGTGGTCTTGCGGTTGCGGATGGGCAGTGAGGGGTTGTCGACATTTTTCAGCGTGGCACCGAGTTTCAGCTCTGCCGTTCCCTGCGTCTTGATGCGCACGCCGCCGGGACCGAAAATCTTTTCGGCAGGTCCGAGGTCGAAGTGCATGTCGGTGAAGTCGAACTTTTCCTTGCCCTTGGCAGCGGCGGTCTCGGCATCCTTCTGGCGGAAGAAGGCCTGACGGGCCTTGCGTTCGCTCCATTTCATGTACTCTTCGGGAGTCATGAGGATGGGCGTATTCAGATAGGAGTCGCCCATCTTCGAGCCGACAAAATAAAGATTCAAGGAATCATTGTAGACAGCCTCCAATTTCACGTTCTCCGGCATGCGAAGATCCAAGGCACTACTGTCCACGTCTTCTGTCAATAGCGGGGAGGTCTTCTGGATGCGCCAACGGGCGTGCAGCAAAGAGTCGGGGATGCTTTCATCCGCGTCGCTCACCGACTTGGGCTGCGCCTTGGGGGCTGGCCGCTTCGGCTTGGTGTTGTCGTCTTGCGGAGGCATGGCCAAAGCGGTAATGCTCAGCAAGATGAAGAGTATGTAGGCTAATCGCTTCAATTTCTTATCAGAGGGCAGACCCTTGCTCTGGGCATGCCACACTTTTACTATAACGACAAAACATGGCTTATTATTGCTTCATTTATATATAATCCAGCCATTATCCATTCACTATATGCGCACTATATAGACACAGTGTGCGTCGATTATATTGGCGCATCTTATCGTCTGTCACCCAGAAATAGTTGGAAAAAACAGCCAAAACAATGAAAAAAACAAGAAATAAAGTGTGTTTTTCCATAAAACATGGCTAAAAATAATTGTTATTGTGTGAAAAACTGGAACGCAGATGTGTATCCTAAGGTGAAGGCTGGATTGTCAGACTTGGCTACGCTGGCTGCTGCCAACGGCGGATCGCTGCCTCGTATTGGTGTTGAAATGGGTGACTACTTCCTGGCTCCCGACGATAAAGGTCATGTCGATGCCAACATCAAGGTGAAGGGTGTGCGTCCCTACATTGGCATTGGCTTTGGCCGCATGGTTCCCAAAAACAGCCGTGTCACCTGCAATTTCGACATGGGTGTGCAGTTCTGGGGTACTCCGGAAGTATATCTGAACGGTATCGATGGCGAGAAGAAACTGGAGTCGTCTGATCTCGACGGCAAAGATGGTGGTGCTTTGAAGATCATGAGCAAGATCAGTGTCTTTCCCGTACTGAACCTGCGCATCGTTGGCCGCATTTTCTAATGCGGTTTAAATAGATCCTCTTTATTTGATTTGCTTCAGGGCGAGCTTCACCACCTGTTCTACGGGGAGGGTGGGCTGCTCCTGGAGGATGGCAACGACGACTTTCTGCGTGGGAGCCGGGGCAAAGCCCAACATGGTGAGGGCGGCCACGGCTTCGTCGCGTACGGCATTGTTGACGGGCGCGCTGACGGTGCCGCCAGCTGGAATTTCCGCAGTGATGCCCAGACTGACAATCTTGTCGCGAAGGTCGACGATGATGCGCTGGGCCGTCATCTTGCCAATGCCCTTAATGGCCTGGATCAGTTTGGCGTTGCCTGTGGAGATGGCATTGCATAATTCGGGTACGCTCATGCCCGAAAGCATCATGCGGGCCGTGTTGGCACCCACGCCGCTCACTGAGATGAGCAGCTCGAACATCTCGCGTTCCTTTTTATTATAGAAGCCGAAGAGCACGTGGGCATCTTCGCGTATGGACTCATAGACGTAGAGTTTTACCTCCTTTTTGCCCTGACAGGCCGAGTAGGTGGTGAGCGAAATGTTCAGTCTGTAACCTACGCCAGCCGCCTCGACAGTGGCCAAGGCAGGGGTGAGTTCGGTGAGTTCGCCTTTGATGTATTCAATCATGAGTTTTTCCTTTTCTAACGTTTCTTGCGTGTTTTTATTGTATAAATAAGGGGACGGGTATGGCCGAATCGTATTTTTTTCATTACCTTTGCGCCCGAAATGAAAAGAATAGTCTACACGATTTGTTTTTTCCTGTTGTTTGTGGCCGATGTTTCGGCGCAAAAGGATTTCGCATCAATGCTCGATTCGCTGGTCAATGCCGACCCTCTGTGCGAGACCTCGCAGGTGGGGATGATGGTCTACGACCTGACTGCCGACGAGATGGTGTATGCCCGTAACCATCGGCAGACCATGCGCCCTGCATCGACTATGAAATTGGTGACGGCCATCACCGCTTTGGCCTATCTGGGGGGTGATTACCAGCTGAAAACCTCATTGAGCTATTCAGGCGAGATAGAGAATGGCACACTGACGGGCAATCTCTATTTGGTGGGCGGCATGGATCCCATGTTTGAGCAAACCGACCTCATGGACTTTGCCGAGCGTGTGAGGTTTCTGGGTGTCGACAGGCTGCGCGGGTCTATTGTCACCGACTGCTCCATGAAGGACACGCTAAGATGGGGTGAAGGATGGTGCTGGGACGACGACAACCCAACACTGACACCACTGTTGGTAAACAGAAAAGCCAACTTCGTGGACCGCTTTGTCAGGGCATTGACTGAGGTGGGCATCACAATTGACAGTCTGACCCTCTTCGAGGACTTTCCGCCTCTTGACGATATTCCACTGATGACCTGCCAGCATAGCATCGACCAGTTGCTGTTGCGCATGATGAAAGAGAGCGACAATCTCTATGCCGAGTGCCTGTTCTATCAGTTGGCGGCTCGTTACGGCGACCGCCCGGCACGTGCCATCCATGCCCGGACGTTGGAGAAGCAGCTTGTGAACAGTCTTGGCCTGGACAGTGGCAACTATAAGTTTGCCGACGGTAGCGGCTTGTCGCTTTATAATTATGTATCGCCGGAAATGCTCACCCTGTTGCTGCGCTATGCCTGGCAGACACCGCAGGTCTATGGCCACTTGTGGGCTTCGCTGCCTGTGGCCGGACAAGACGGGACACTGAAAAAGCGCATGCGACGCACGCCGGCTGATGGCAATGTGCATGCCAAGACGGGCACGCTGACGGGCATCATCTCCTTGGCGGGTTACCTCACCGCAGCTAATGGCCATGAGTTTTGCTTTGCCATCATCAATCAGGGAACTATGCATTGGCGTGAGGCACGCGATTTTCAGGACAGGGTGTGCGTAGCACTTTGTGGAAAATAAAAAATCCTACCGGGAAATGGGAAGCCCGGTAGGATTTTTTTCGTTTTTCAGTTCCTCTGATTACAGTTTTGCCAGTTCGATAACCTTGTCGACGGCTGCACTCAGGCCATCAGCGTTCTTGCCACCTGCCTGTGCGAAGTGGGGCTGGCCGCCGCCACCGCCTTGAATAAGCTTGGCAGCTTCGCGTACCATCTGTCCGGCGTTCAGACCGTGGTCGTTCACCAGGTCGTCGCTCATCATGATGGTGAGCTGGGGCTTTTCAAGATGTTTGGTGCCTAAGGCGCAGAGCACGGAACCGTCGATGGCAGCGCGGATCTTGAAGGCCAGGTCTTTGGCGGCCTGAGGCTCCATGGGCAGTACGCAGGTGACGACCTTCACACCGCCAATCTCGTGGGCCTTTCCCACCAACTGCTGGCAGCAACGCTCCACAGCCTGTGCCTGGAATGCCTCTATCTCCTTCTTCATCGAATCGTGCTCCTCAATATATTTCTGGATGACTCCCTGCAAGTCCTTGGCGTTGTTGAAGAACGACTTCACGGCCTTCAACGTGTCCTCCAACTGATAGAGCATATTTTCGCATTCCTTGCCCGTCTTGGCCTCGATGCGGCGAATGCCGGCGGCTACACTGCTCTCAGAGACAATCTTGAAGAAACCGATACGTCCTGTCGAGGTGGCGTGGATACCACCACAGAGCTCGCACGACGGGCCGAAGCGCATGACGCGCACTTTGTCGCCGTATTTCTCACCGAAGAGAGCGATGGCACCTAATTTCTTGGCTTCCTCCATGGGCATGTCGCGGTGTTCGTCGCGCGGCAGATCCTGACGGATCATGTCGTTCACCAAGCGTTCCACCTCGCGTAGCTGTTCGTCGGTAACCTTCTCGAAGTGGGAGAAGTCGAAACGCAGTGTGTCGGGGCTGACAAACGAGCCTTTCTGCTCCACATGGTCGCCCAGCACCTGCTTCAAGGCATAGTCGAGCAGGTGGGTAGCTGTGTGGTTGGCAGCCGAGGCATCACGCTTGTCGGTATCGACGCAAGCCATGAACGGTGCCGTGGGGTCTTTGGGCAGCTGCTTCACGATATGGACGGTCTGTCCGTTCTCGCGCTTCGAGTCGATGACCTCGACGGTCTCGGTCTCGGAGACAAGCACGCCACAATCGCCTACCTGACCGCCCATCTCGCCATAGAAAGGCGTATAGTCAAGCACTATTTCGTAGAACACGTTTTTCTTCTGCGTCACCTTACGATAGCGCAGAATCTTGCACTCATATTCTGAATAGTCGTAGCCTACGAACTGCTGCTCCGAACCCCCTAAGTTAGGGGACACAATAACCCAGTCTGAATTTTCCACAGCGGCGGCATTGCGGGCGCGGTCTTTCTGCTTCTGCATCTCCACATTGAACTCAGCCTCGTTAACGGTAAAGCCGTTCTCGCGGCAGATGAGTTCCGTGAGGTCGAGGGGGAAACCGTAGGTGTCGAAAAGACGGAAAGCCTGAACACCGTCGAGTTCGGTCTTCTTCTCAGCACGAAGCTGCTCCATGGCCTTTTCGAGCAAAGCAATACCCTTGTCGAGGGTGCGGAGGAACGAATCTTCTTCTTCCTTCATCACCTTGGCAATGAGCTGCTGTTGGGCTTTCAGTTCGGGGAAGGCATCGCCCATCTCCTCAACGAGCGTGGGCAACAGCTTATAGAGGAAGGCCTCTTTCTGTCCGAGGAACGTGTAGGCATAGCGTACGGCACGGCGCAGGATGCGACGAATGACGTAGCCGGCCTTGGCATTCGAAGGCAGCTGACCGTCAGCAATCGAGAAGGCAACGGCACGCAGATGGTCAGCGCAGACGCGCATGGCAACGTTGATGTCGTCCTGCTCTTTATTGATGGGACTAACAGTTTCCTCTTCGAAAGTAAAGTATTTCAGACCAGTGATATCCTGCTCAGCCTTGATGACGGGCTGGAACACGTCGGTGTCGTAGTTGGAGTGCTTGCCCTGCATCATGCGGACGAGGCGCTCAAAACCCATGCCCGTGTCGATGACGTTCATGGAGAGCTTCTCCAGACTGCCGTCGGCCTTGCGGTTGAACTGCATGAACACGAGGTTCCAGATTTCGATGACCTGCGGATCGTCTTTGTTCACTAATTCGCGGCCTGTCTTGCCGCTGGCAGCTTTCTGCTCAGGTGTACGTGAGTCCACATGAATCTCCGAGCAGGGACCGCAGGGGCCGGTGTCGCCCATCTCCCAGAAGTTGTCGTGCTTGTTGCCGTTGATGATGTGGTCGGCAGGCACATGCTTGGCCCAATATTGGGCGGCTTCGTCGTCGCGGGGAATATTCTCTTCGGGAGAACCTTCAAACACAGTAACGTAGAGATCCTCTGGGTTTAGCTTCAGTACGTCGACCAGATATTCCCACGCCATGTCGATGGCACCTTCCTTGAAGTAGTCGCCAAACGACCAGTTACCCAGCATCTCGAACATGGTGTGATGGTAGGTGTCGTGTCCTACCTCCTCCAGGTCGTTATGCTTGCCGCTGACGCGCAGGCATTTCTGGGTGTCGGCACGGCGGCGCGGCTCAGGGTCGCGGGTGCCTAAGATAATGTCTTTCCATTGGTTCATGCCGGCGTTAGTGAACATCAGCGTCGGGTCATCCTTAATTACCATGGGTGCCGATGGCACAATGGCATGACCTCTCGACTCAAAAAATTTTTTGTAAGAGTCACGGATTTCTTTTGCAGTCATCATTTACTTGCCCCCTAAGTTAGGGGGTGGGGGTCTGAACAAGCGAGCAATCAGACTTCTTAATAGTTTATATTGATGGGAATCTGCGCCTGTTCAGACCCCCATCCCCCTAACTTAGGGGGCTAATTGCGTGCAAAGGTACACATTATTTTTGAAATTGATAGTAAAGCTATTCTATTTTGTATATAATAGAAACAAAAAACTACGGATTCCCTTGTGAAAATCCGTAGCTTCGTATTCATTTTTGTCAGAAAGTCAGATAATAGGGGGTCTGCACTCCAAAAAACGCCTGCGAAACCACGTATGGTTTCCGCAGGCGTTTTTTCATTATATTAGTTTTTACCAGGCGCTTCCCCAGACGTCCTTCTCCGTGGTACCGTCTTCGTCGCCGTAGTCCAGCGACTCTTCCTCGTCAAGGCCGGTGCTGTTAACACCGCTCAATGAGGTGCAGACCATCTGCGCAATCTTGACTTCCACCACGTTGGTCGTGGGCCGTAGATATGCTTTTTTTATCATAGTCGGTTCCTCCTTATTTTTTACTTGATGACAAATTTCTTTCCACACTCGATATACACACCCTTGGCCATTTTACCATTTGACGATTTCACTATTTGACGGCCGCTCAGGTCGTAGCAATTGTCTGATTGTGAAATAGTAAAATTGTCAATTGCCTTGATGCCGGTTGTCTCGCCGTCGCCGAAGTCCAAGCGGAAGGCACGGGCCTCTGCGGCGTCACCCTTCAGCAGGAAGTAAGCACGGAAGCCCTTCATCTGCTGGTTCTCGGCACTGGGATGATAGAGCTTGTTGCTGGCTCCGAGGAAGAGGATGCTCTTCGTCTCGCCTGTAATCGTCGTTGCGCCCAGCGTGGGGATGAAGTCCGCGACATCGGTCTCAGTCGTCGTGGCCGTGCTGCTGATGGTCACGCCGTTGAACACCGGGTTCGCGACCGTCTCACTGACTTTCACCAGATAAGGCTTGCCGGCCTCGATACCTTCCGTTTCGGCGGCAAAGGTGAGCGTCAGTACGCCCGTCTCGCTATCGAACGCAGAGGTAGACAGCTTCTTTACGCCTGTCAGCTTGTAGTCGCTGTACTTGTCGGCAGGGATGGCAAAGGGCACGCTGAACGTGTTGTAGCTGCCCGTCTGCAGGGTGCGCGTCAGAGTGACATCGGCCATTGTGCCATCGTTGTCAGTAAGTGTCTGGCTGTTGTCCTGCTCCTCGTCCAATGTCAGCTCCGGCAAAGGAACTGCAACGTTCAGCGTGATGTCGCTGGCGGAAAAGTCCTGTGCGCTGGAAGTTGTCACATTCAGGCCGCTGATGGTGAGCGTGGCAGAAGAGCCAGTGAAGTCGTCGTCAAACTTCAGGCCTACGGTGAACACCGTGCCCTCGTTGCCGCTGATGCTGCCGAGGCTTGCCATGGTGCCCTTTGTCGCATTGTAGCGGAACTGGCCTACTATGCGGCTACCCTTGGTGACGCTGGTGACGGTGAGTCCTGTCGAGGCTGTCAGCTTGGCCTGCATACCGGTAAGAGCCATGCTGTTGGTCATCGTTACGTCGACAGTGGCCGTCTGGCCCTTTTCCAGCGTCAGGCTCGCCGGGCTGAAAGCGAAGGACACCTCGCCACTCTGCTCACCGCCCTGTCCGCTCGTGTCGCGGGTCACGGTGCAGTTCTCTGATGCCACGTTGGTATATATTTTCTTATCGTTCATCACCTTGAAGTCGCTGATGGTGATGGTGCTGTTCTCGGCCAGGCTGCTGGAGGCCGTCACATCGATGTAGGCCACGGCCCCTGTGCCTGCTGTGAACGTGCCGTATGTCATCATCACACCGCCCGTTGAATAGTTGTAGGACATGAGAGCCCCGCCCGTGCGTGCATCGTTGCCAGTTATCCAGATATACGAGCCCGCCACATCGCTCTGGTTCTGCACGGTGAGGCCGGCCGGCATCATCACCGTTCCCTGCAGGCGCGTGATGTCTGTCCGGTCGGTGTCGAAGCAGAGTGCGATACGCTTCGTCTCGCCCGCCTTGATGCTGAAGTCGCTGATGTAGACCTTGTCTTCAGCAGCCACACCCAGCACCTGACAGAGGAGCGCAAGCGATAGGATTATATGCTTTTTCATCTCTTTTTTTGTTTTAAGTTTACTTTTTGTCAGTATCCTGACTTGCCTTCGCGTTAAGTCTGCGGGCGTTGGAAGGAACAGAGCCGTCGGGGTTCAAGCCGTTGGCAATGTTCATGATGGCCTGTGCGTCGGCAATGGACACCTTGCCGTCGCCGTTCACGTCGAACAGCTCATACGTTGGGTCATCTTCGTCGGGCAGGTCGTCGAGCATCCAGTCAATGAAGTTGTCCACGTCGTTGGCATCCACCACGCCGTCTCTGTCTGCGCCAGGAATGGGTATGTCGCCGGGCAGGTTTGTGGCTGCGAGCGTGAATGTATTAGAGA
>CAMYVQ010000010.1 GCA_947302435.1 uncultured Prevotella sp.
CAAGGCTGGTGAAAGCCTTTGTAAGGGGGGATGCATCCTCACCGCCAGTGGCAGTAATCAGCAGCATCTCCTTCTTTTCTTTCGAGAGCATCGGATTGTCTATCGTATGCCGAAGCTGAGGTACTTCGACGTAACTCTTTGCCAAGAGTTGCATCTGCTGGTACACCCTGTCCTCGATTTTCGCGTCTGTAGCACTCTTGAGCAGCGCCCTTGCGTAACGAACCGATATTACTCCTATATCCATACGTAATTGTTATTTGGTAAGAGAAGAATCATCCAGCATACGATTGATGAGATCCATCTGCGCCTTGTCGCTCTGAAGGTTCTGGCGAAGCACCTTCTCTGCTATTTCAACGCTCAGGGTAGTTACTTGCTTTCGGATGTCCGCAATGGCTGCCTTCTTCTCCTGCTCAATTTCTGCCTTGGCATCCTCGAGCAGTCGGGCTCCTTCCATACGGGCCTTTTCCTGTGCTTTCTCTACGATGGCATCGCGAGTCTCTGCAGCCTCTTTTAATATCTGGGCTTGCTTCTCGCGTGCTTCCTGTAGGATGGATTCACCTTCTTTCTGTATGTTGGCCAGTCGTTCGTTGGCTTCATGAGCTTTCTTCAAAGAACTGTCGATGAAGTCTTTTCGGTCAAGCTCCATCTTGACGATAACGGGGAATCCCCATTTCCACAAGATGCCCAGCACGACGATGAAGACCAGCGCCATCCAGAAAAGTAATCCAAAATCAGGCGTGATTAATGACATATGCTGAATTTTAGTTTTTCATTCATTGCTTTTTGTCTTTTTGCACTTTGTCTATTTATCTTAGACGAAGAGGGCAAGCAGGGCAATAATAACAGCGAAGAAAGCAACACCCTCGACAAGGGCTGCTGCCACAATCATGTTAGAACGAAGGTCATTGATTTTCTCTGGCTGACGAGCCATGGCATCCATTGCCTGTCCACCAATTTTACCGATGCCAAGACCTGCACCAATAACTGCTAAACCACCACCAATGGCGGCACCAAGATTTGCAATAGCGTCTGCTGCTAATAATAATGAAATCATAATTTTTTAATTTTTAAATTGTTAATATTTGTTTGTTCTGATTTTAAGCAACCTCATGTTCTTTGACATGAGCCAAGGAAATAAACACTGCACTCAGCATGGTGAACACCATAGCCTGAATGAAGCAGACTAAAACTTCAAGAAGCATCATGAAAATACTCATGGCAACACTCACGGGAATCATCGCTGTGCCGGCAATGGCATGAATGCCATACATGACAAAAATGAGACATGTAAGCGAAATGGCAATTGCGTGACCTGCCATCATATTTGCAAAAAGTCGAATCATCAGTGCCAGCGGTTTTGTGAAGATACCGAACAGCTCGATGAAAGGCATCAAGGGGACGGGCAGCTTCAACCATGTAGGCACATCGGGATTGAAAATCTCCTTCCAATATTCTTTCGTTCCTGTTACGTTCGTTACAATAAATGTACAGAAGGCAAGGAAGAACGTACATGTGATGTTGCCGGTAAGGTTACCACCACCAGGCGGGAACGGCATAACACCCATGAGATTGGCAAAGAAGATGAAAAAGAAGCAGGTCAGCAGATAGGGAGCATATTTCCGTGCTTCCTTGCCCAGAATGCTTGCAATGATGTCCTCATAGACATACATGATGAACATGTGCATAAACCCGGTGAAACCTTTCGGAGCCGGATCGTCTATTTTGTGTTTACTGCACCATCTGGCAGGGATAAGAATGCAAAGCAACAGGATAATTGCATCGATGAAGAGCACAACGACAGTCTTCGTAATGGATATATCCAATGGTCTGACTTCTTGGCCGTTAATATACTCCACGATTTTGCCTTCATTTGCTTCACTTCCAGAGATATACAGTCCGTAAGGACCGGGTCTGTTTCCCTCTTCATTGGCATGGTGCTCAAATTCTGAAGAACAGAACACATGCCATCCTGTAGAGCTTTTTACAATGATGGGTAGATGAATAATAACGGAATGCTCTCCTATATCCGTGACATGCCACTCGTAAGAATCCTGTATATGTCCAAACAAGATACCCTGAAGGTCGAGACCCTCTTTCTTGCTTTCTGACGCTTGAGCAGGAAGCAATGCAAAGAGCATTGCGACAATGCAGAGAAGTGGTTTGTAAAATTTCATTTGTTCCTTATAGTTAATTTACACCTTTCTTTTGTGACCGAATGAAGAACCATACATCGAAAAGTAGCATCACCAGATAGAATGACAGAAATGTGATAGCAAAAGTAATCCGCTCGCTTCTCTCTTCGAGTAGCAGAAGTGTCAGCAGTGCAACCATGGCAGCTGTCAGCATACGTACCACTGTGGCAAGTAGACTGTAGTTCGTCAGTGTGATAGACGATGTCGAACGTTCTGCCATCTTGTAGCCTTTTATGAAGGCTGCTGTAGCAATAACCGTATAGACGGCACTGATGATAATACTTGTTGCAATCACAATGTCAAAGACCTATCTGTCAATCGATTTCAACGCAGAGGTTCACTTCGTTCTTTTGCACTTGTACGAATCCTCCGGATACAAGAAGTTGCTGCTTCCCGTCTTTTGTCGCATATACGACCGCGCCCTTTCCCAAAGAAGAGATAATAGGGGCGTGATTGGTCAGTATTTCGAACTGTCCCATGGAACCGGGGACGAGAACGCTTGTCACTTCTCCATCAAATTCAACCCTTTCGGGTGAAACGATCTTTAATTTCAGCATAAGCGACTATCCTTTAGCAGCCTCCAGCAGTTTCTTTGCTTTGGCCTTTGCGTCGTCGATTGTACCTACATTAAGGAATGCCTGTTCGGGCAGGTCGTCCACTTCACCGTCGAGGATGGCATTGAAGCCCTTGATGGTATCTTCGATGGGCACCATTACACCGGGCAGGCCCGTAAATTGTTCGGCTACAGAGAACGGTTGAGACAAGAAACGCTGCACACGGCGTGCGCGGTTCACCGTCAACTTGTCCTCGTCGCTGAGTTCGTCCATGCCGAGGATGGCGATAATGTCCTGCAGTTCCTTATAACGCTGAAGAATCTCTTTCACACGCTGGGCGCAATCGTAGTGCTCCTTACCCACAATGAGCGGATCGAGAATACGCGAAGTGGAACCTAAGGGATCAACGGCAGGATAGATACCAAGCTCTGCAATCTTACGGTCAAGTACCGTCGTTGCGTCAAGGTGTGTGAACGTTGTGGCAGGGGCTGGGTCAGTTAAGTCGTCAGCGGGGACATAAACTGCTTGTACAGAGGTGATTGACCCCTTTTTGGTAGAGGTAATTCTTTCCTGCATTGCACCCATTTCAGAAGCCAGAGTCGGCTGATAGCCTACAGCTGAAGGCATACGGCCAAGAAGGGCTGACACCTCAGAACCTGCCTGTGTGAAACGGAAAATGTTGTCAATAAAGAACAGAATATCGGCTGCACCGCCGTCCTTGCCACCACCGTCACGGAAGCCTTCGGCAACAGTCAGACCTGAAAGGGCAACTGAAGCACGTGCGCCAGGAGGTTCGTTCATCTGGCCATAAACCAATGTGGCCTGACTTTTCTTTAGTTCCTCAGGGTCAACAAGGCTGAGATCCCACTTGCCTTCATCCATAGCCTTGCGGAATTTCTCGCCATAGCGGATAACGCCCGATTCGATCATTTCGCGAATAAGGTCATTACCTTCACGTGTACGTTCTCCTACACCGGCAAACACAGAGAAACCATTGTGGCCTTTGGCAATGTTATTGATCAGCTCCATGATCAGCACCGTCTTACCCACACCGGCACCACCGAACAGACCAATCTTACCACCTTTCATGTAAGGCTCCAGCAGGTCGATCACTTTAATGCCAGTAGAGAGAATCTCTTTCTTCGTGGAGAGTTCTTCAAACTCAGGCGCCTCACGATGAATGGGATATGCCCCCTTCATGTCAAGCTGTTTCATACCGTCAATAGGCTGGCCAATCACGTTCAGCATTCGACCTTTAATCTGTTCGCCTGCGGGCATTACGATAGGCGACCCCATTGGCGTAGCCTCCAATCCACGCTGAAGACCGTCGGTATTGTCCATGGCTACGCAGCGTACAGTGTCTTCGCCGATGTGCTGCTGCACCTCGACAATAAGTTCCCTGCCTTGTCCGCGGTCAATACGCAATGCCTCGTGAATTTTTGGCAGTACCTTCTCTGCATCAAGTCCTTTCGTGTCGAAATACACATCAATCACAGGACCGATAATCTGAGAAATACGTCCTTTAATTTGTGACATAAGCAAATAATGTATTTTATATAATTTGTTCTTTAGGCTTAAACTTCTGCAAAGATACAAAAAATTTATATCCTAAAAAATGTTTTAGGCAAAAAGTTTATATATTAATTGTTTTTTTATTAAATATGATTTCCCTATCGAGACCGATTCGCGATGGCTTTGCTCACGGTGTAGGCTGTAGTCCAAGCTGCTTGAAAGTTGAAGCCTCCGGTCACGCCATCAATGTCAAGCACCTCGCCTGCAAAGAAGACACCTGGTTTTGTCTTACTTTCGAGTGTAGTGGGATCGATGGCATTAAGACTGATGCCACCACAAGTAACAAACTCGTCTTTAAAGGGGGAACGACCTGCAATCATGTAAGTGTCGTTGACGAGAAGATTGGTCAGTCGGTTCATTTCCTTCTGATTCAGGTCTTTCCATTTATAGTAGGCTCTGTTGCTAAGACATTTCTCGGCCAAATATTCCCACAGGCGTGTCGGCATAGCATAGGGACGGATGCTTGTTACCTGTTTCTGTGGGTGGCATGCGATAATTTCTGATAGTTCCTGTTGTACCTCAGCTTCAGTATGGCTGGCCCAATTAACACTAAGGGGTAGCTTGTATTGATTGTCGGCCAATAGCCGGGCAGCATAACTTGATAATCGAAGAATGGAAGGCCCGCTCATACCCCAATGAGTGATGAGCAGAGGACCGTTAGCCTTCAGTTTCGTACCAGGTATCATGACGGTAACGTGTTCGATCACCGTACCCATCAATGCCTGTAGTTTTGGATCGTCAATATTGAAAGTAAAGAGTGAGGGAACTGTCTTAATAGTCTCTTGCTGAAGCCATTGTAGCTCTTTCTCTTGTGGTTGACCTCCAGTGGTAACAACGACAAAGTCAAAGTTAGAAAGGTCGTTTAGCGAATGAATAGGATGACCGGTTTGAATGTTGATGCCGTGTTGCCTGGCTTCAGCCAAAAACATATTAATAATGGTGTGGGAATTTTGGGATAGTGGAAAAACACACTGATCTTCCTGAGTGGTCAGTCTCACACCGTGTTGTTCAAACCAGTGGTATGCGTCTTTGTAGTCGAATGTCTTGAACAGACGTTTCATCAGTCGGTGCCCTCGTGGATAGACTCTCGACAGGTCGGTGACATCACGGAAGGAGTTGGTGCAATTACAACGTCCTCCCCCCGATACAGCAACCTTGGCAAGTACTTTGGGGCTACGTTCAAAGATGGTGACCTCCATAGGGGCCACCATCTCTTTCAGGTTTATTGCGCAGAAGAAGCCTGCGGCTCCTCCGCCAATGATTGCTGTCTTCATTTATTCAATGACCACGAGTGCATCGTCTTCCATGACACTCTCGCCAATCTTCACGCAGACGGCGGTCACCTTTCCTGCCTTTTCGGCCTGAAGGTTGTTGGCCATCTTCATGGCTTCAAGTACTACGACGGTATCACCAGCCTGAACTTCGTCGCCTACTGCAACTTTGATGTCGGTAATGACACCAGGCAGTGGGGCTTTGATGGCATTGTTCTTGTTGATGGAAGCCTTGTCGGTAGTGGCGGCAGCTCCGTCTTCAGCGGGAGTAGCGGCAGCTGGTTTGCCTAACACGGGTTTCTTCTTCTCTGGCTCGGCAGGCTTCTCCATTTCCACCTTGAACTCCTCACCATTCACGGTGACAGTTACATTGCAGTCTTCAATATCGCCAATGGCAACTTCGTATTTTGTGCCGTTGATGGTATATTTGTATTCTTTCATCTTTTTATTGATTTAAGGACGAGCTGTCATTGTCTGGGCATAGCCGTTCCACTGTGTGGGATGCTCGGCAATAGTGATGATACCAGGCTCCATGTCGTGAACATTGTTTCCCATGTGCTCATGAAGAGCAAGTGCTATGGCAGCATAAACTTCGTTTTTGTTCATATCTCTTAGCTTTGGTTACATTGGTATGTTTCCGTGCTTCTTGGCGGGCAGCGCGTCGCGCTTGGTGGCGAGCTGTGCCAGAGCGCGGCAAACACGGAAGCGCGTGTTGCGCGGCTCAATGACATCGTCGATGTAGCCGTACTTGGCAGCCTGATAAGGATTGGCGAAGAGTTCGTTGTACTCGTCTTCTTTCTCTGCAATAAATGCCTTCACGTCTTCACCAGCCTCCTTCTTGGCCTTAGCCTCTTTTGCATAGAGCACAGCGGCGGCACCCGAAGCTCCCATCACAGCAATCTCTGCTGAAGGCCATGCGTAGTTCAAGTCAGTATGCAACTGTTTCGATCCCATCACGATATGGGAACCGCCATACGACTTACGCAGGGTGACAGTAATCTTGGGAACTGTAGCCTCACCGTAAGCATAAAGAAGCTGAGCACCGTGAAGGATGACGGCATTGTATTCCTGACCTGTGCCGGGAAGGAAGCCCGGAACATCAACGAACGATACGATGGGGATGTTGAAGGCATCGCAGAAACGTACGAAACGTGCGCCTTTACGGCTTGCGTTTACGTCGAGCACACCAGCATAGCATGAAGGCTGGTTGGCCACGATGCCTACGCTTTGGCCATTGAAGCGGGCAAAGCCCACGATGATGTTCTTGGCAAACTTAGGCTGCACTTCAAAGAACTCTCCATTGTCGACCGTAGCAGCGATGACCTTGTACATGTCGTAGGCCTCGTTGGGATTCTCGGGAATGATTTCGTTCAGCGAGTCCTCCATACGGTTGATGGGGTCGTCGCACTTCTTACGAGGAGCCACCTCCATGTTATTGGACGGAATATAGGAAAGCAGGGTCTTCAGCATCTGAATGCCTTCCTCTTCAGTCTTGGCCGTGAAATGGGTCACACCGCTCTTGGTAGCGTGGACACTGGCACCGCCCAGATGTTCCTGGTCGATGTCCTCACCTGTAACTGTCTTTACCACTTTCGGGCCGGTAAGGAACATGTAGCTGGTGCCTTCCATCATCAGAGTGAAGTCAGTGAGTGCAGGGCTGTAAACAGCACCACCGGCGCATGGGCCAAAAATACCGCTGATTTGGGGAATAACACCCGATGCAAGAATATTGCGCTCGAATATCTCAGCATAGCCAGCGAGGGCGTTGATACCTTCCTGAATGCGTGCGCCACCCGAATCGTTGATGCCGATGACTGGAGCACCCATTTTCATGGCCATATCCATCACCTTGCAAATCTTCTGGCTCATGGTCTCGGAGAGTGAGCCGGCGTGAACAGTAAAATCCTGTGCGAAGACGAATACCAAACGACCGTCAATCGTACCACTACCAGCTACTACGCCGTCGCCGGGGAATTGCTTCTTTTCCATGCCGAAGTTATGGCAACGGTGCTCCTTAAACATGTCGTATTCCTCGAACGAACCTTCGTCGAGGAGCATCTCTATACGCTCACGAGCTGTATACTTGCCACGTTCGTGCTGTTTCTGAATGGCTTTCTCGCCACCACCGAGACGGGCCTGTTCGCGTTTCTCGATGAGTTGCTTGATTTTTTCTAATTGTTTACTCATTTTACGAGCCCCCTAAGTTAGGGGGGTGGGGGTCTGAACAAGCGTTTATCAGACACATTTTTTTATTATACTTAGGAATTAGGAGTCTGCGCCTGTTCAGACCCCCGCCCCCTAATTTAGGGGGCTAAGATTAGTGTTCGCAAAGCTCAGTCAGTACACCGGCAGTTGACTTCGGATGCAGAAAGGCGATGTTCAGGCCCTCGGCACCCTTGCGGGGAGCTTGGTCAATAAGGCGCACACCTTTCTCGCTGACTTCAGCTAAAGCGTTGCCAACACCATCCTCAATGCAGAAAGCCACATGGTGAACGCCCTTGTTGCCCTTGTCGAGCCACTTCTGAATGGTGCTTTCGGGTGATGTGGGTTCCAGCAGCTCCAACTTCACCTCGCCACATTTCAGGAAAGCGGTCTTCACTTTCTGGTCTTCAACTACCTCAGTTGCATAACACTCCAAGCCCAGCACGTCAGTGAAAAACGGCAGGCTTTCTTCGATGCTTTGGACAGCAATGCCCAAATGCTCAATGTGTGAAATCTTCATAATTCTTAAATTTGTATATACAAAGTATTTTCGTTTTATGCTAAATATATGCAATTATCCTCTAAAAGATAATCGCTTGCAAAGTTAGCAATTATTTCTTTTTCGTCCAAATGTTTCTTTATTTTGTTTGTGAAACAAATCTAAAAGTCAACTAAATTGTCGCTTTTATTTGGCCGTATTGAGAAATTTGATTACTTTTGCTGAAATATTAATAACCACTTACACAAATATGAAAAAACTTCTATTAGGCGACCAGGCTATAGCACAGGGAGCCATTGATGCCGGATTAAGCGGAGTTTACGCTTATCCGGGAACCCCTTCAACAGAAATTACAGAGTACATTCAAGATTCGCCATTAGCGCATGAACGAGGCATTCATAGCCGCTGGTCTACCAACGAGAAGACAGCTATGGAAGCAGCTTTGGGCATGTCGTTCATGGGTAAGCGTGCCCTTGTCTGTATGAAACATGTCGGTCTGAACGTTTGTGCCGACCCCTTCGTGAACAGTGGTATGACAGGTGTCAACGGTGGTATTGTGGTGCTGGTGGCCGACGATCCCTCAATGCATTCTTCGCAGGACGAACAGGATTCACGTTTCTATGGCAAGTTCGCTATGGTTCCCACGCTTGAACCCTCCAATCAGCAAGAGGCCTATAACATGATGTCAACGGCCTACGAGCTTTCAGAGCAGATTGGGCTGCCCGTGCTGATGCGTGTGACAACCCGTATGGCTCATAGCCGTGCCGTTGTTGAGGTGGCTGATGAGCCGAAAGCTCAGAAAGAGCTGAACTATAATGCCAAGGCCAGCAATTGGGTGTTGCTTCCCGCATTTGCCCGTAAGCGTAATGAAGTGGTCACTGGTCAGCAACCCCTTTTGGAGCAGATAGCCGTTGATAGTATATATAATAGGTATATTGACGGTCCCGACCATAAGTTAGGCATCGTTGCCAGCGGTATTGCCTTCAACTATCTGATGGAGTGCTATCCCAATGGCGATTGTCCCTATCCTGTGTTGAAGGTCAGCCAGTATCCTCTTCCTAAAAAGCTCATCCGTCGCATGACCGATGATTGTGAGTTTGTACTCATTGCTGAGGAGGGACAGCCTTTCATCGAAGATCAAGTGCGTGGTGTGATGCCTGGCAATGCTGTCATCAAAGGCCGTCTTACGGGTGAACTGCCCCGAACGGGCGAACTGAACCCCGACCTGTTGAAAAAAGCCCTCGGACTTCCTTCCGACGAGGCTTATAAGACGTGTGAGGATGTTGCGCCGCGTCCGCCGGCACTCTGTCAGGGTTGCGGTCACCGTGATGTCTATACGGCCTTGAATCAGGTGTTGCTCGACTATCCCAATGCTCGTGTGTTCGGTGACATCGGTTGCTACACGCTTGGTTTTCTGCCTCCCTACAAAGCCATCCATTCATGTGTGGACATGGGTGCCTCTATCACCATGGCTAAGGGTGCCAGCGATGCCGGTCAGTGGCCGTCGATTGCTATCATCGGCGACTCCACTTTCACGCATAGCGGTATGACCGGTCTGCTTGATGCCGCCAATGAGAATGCCAACATCGTGGTCATCATCAGCGACAACCTGACTACGGCCATGACGGGCGGACAGGATTCAGCCGGAACCAATAAGTTTGAGGCCATCTGCCTTGCCTTGGGCGTTCCCCAAGAGCACCTGCATGTGGTGAATCCCATTCCGAAGAACATGTCCGAGATTACCACCATCCTCAAACAGGAAATCGAATACAAAGGTATCTCGGTCATCATTCCTCGTCGCGAGTGCATGCAAACCTTACAACGTCATTTGAAACAGAAGAAAGCAAAGTAAACAATGAAAACAGATATTATCCTTTGCGGTGTGGGAGGACAAGGCATTCTCTCCATTGCTACTATTATCGGCGAGGCTGCCATGAAGGAGAACCTCTACATCAAGCAGGCCGAGGTACACGGCATGAGTCAGCGCGGTGGTGATGTGCAGTCGAACCTTCGTCTTTCGAGCGAACCTATTCATAGTGACCTCATTCCTCTTGGCGGTGCCGATGTTATCATCTCCATGGAACCTATGGAAGCTCTGCGTTACCTGCCCTACCTGAAAAAAGATGGTTGGGTGATTACTTCAAGTACTCCGTTCGTAAATATTCCTAATTACCCAGATATTGAGGTGATTAAGGATGACTTGAACAAACTTGGCAACGTCATTATGCTCGACATTGAGCAGCAAGCCAAAGATGCTGGCGTTCCCCGTTCGGCCAACGTCATTCTGTTAGGAGCTGCCCAAAAAGCTCTTGGCATTGAGTACGGGAAGTTGGAAGATGCTGTCCGTCGTGTTTTCGGTCGTAAAGGCGATGCCGTGGTTGAAGCCAATATCAAAGCGTTGGCTATCGGTAAGCATGCTCAAAAGTAATCCTGGGAATTATGGAAACACCGATAAAGAAAGAGATTGTCGACCGCTTGGTTGCCCAGTTGGGTATTCAAGACTTTGCCCATGCCACCATCCGCGAGGTGAAGCAGGTGGCAGCTATGGCCGAGAAGGAGAGTGGGGTGGAGTATATCAAGATGGAGATGGGTATTCCTGGCCTACCTGCCGCTAAGGTGGGGGTCGATGCCCAGATCAAGGCATTGCAGGAAGGCATTGCCCATAGTTATCCCGACATTCAGGGCTATCCCGAATTAAAGTGTCAGGCTTCGCGTTTTGTGAAAGCCTTTATTTGTATTGACATCAATGCCGAAGGATGTGTGCCTGTGACAGGCTCCATGCAGGGTACGTTTGCTTCGTTCCTCACCTGTTCGCAGTGCGACCCGAAGAAGGACACTGTGCTTTTCATTGATCCGGGCTTCCCCGTTCAGAAGATGCAGTTGAAAGTGATGGGCGTGAAGTTTGAGACTTTCGATGTCTATGACTATCGTGGCGAACGTCTGGGAGCGAAGTTGGAATCTTATCTCTCGAAGGGCAATATCTGCGCTATCGTCTATTCAAACCCCAATAATCCCGCTTGGATTTGCCTGAACGAGGACGAGCTGAAGACAATCGGCACGCTGGCTACAAAGTACGATGTTGTGGTGATGGAAGACCTTGCCTATTTCGCTATGGACTTCCGCAAGGATCTCTCGAAGCCTTTTGAAGCTCCCTATCAAGCCACTGTGGCTCGATATACCGACAACTATATGTTGCTTATCTCAGGTTCAAAGGCGTTTAGCTACGCTGGTGAGCGCATAGGTGTCGTTTGCATTGGTGACCATCTGTTCCATCGTCACTACGAGGCACTTAGTGCCCGCTATGAGGGTCTGCCTTTCGGCCTCGTGTTTTCCACGCGCATGCTCTATGCCCTCTCGTCGGGCACCAGTCATAGTGCCCAGTATGCCATGGCGGCGTTGTTGAAGGCTGCCTGCGACGGAACCTATAATTTCCGCAATGACATTAAGGTCTATGGTGAGCGTGCCCACAAGCTGAAAGAAATATTCATTCGCCACGGTTTCCATGTCGTCTACGATAAGGATCTTGACGAGCCTATTGCCGACGGTTTCTATTTCACCATCGGCTACAAAGGTATGACGAGCGGACAGTTGGCCCTCGAACTGATGTACTATGGCGTGTCGGCCATCTGCCTTATCACTACAGGTTCACATCAGGAAGGTCTTCGCGTATGTACATCCTTTATTGAGGATCATCAGTACCAGCAGCTCGACGAGCGCATGGCCATCTTTGAGAAAAACAATTCATAGGGGTGGATAAGTGTCCACTCCTCTTCAATTATTCCTGAAAACGAATCAATTATGGAAGGACTTATTGGATCAATCATTATTGGTATGTTGGCCGGTTTGTTTGCCAACAAGGTTATGAACAAAAAAAGTGATGGCTGCTGGTGGAACTTGCTGTTAGGTATAGTCGGCGGCTTTTTCGGCGGTTGGGTGTTTGACCTGCTGCATATCACCTGGGGTGGTATCATGGGACAGTTGGGTACGGCCATTGTGGGTGCTGTTCTCATCCTTTGGATAGCAGCTCATCTCAAGAAATAATCACAATCTCATTACTATGCCAATAGTTGACGACAAGAAAGTGATATTCTCGATGGTCGGCGTTAGCAAGACCATTCAGCAGAATCAGAAGCAAATACTCAAAAACATCTACTTGAGCTTCTTTTATGGGGCGAAGATAGGCATCATCGGTTTGAACGGTGCGGGCAAGTCGACCCTGATGAAGATCATTGCCGGTCTCGACCAGCAGTTTCAGGGACAGGTAGTGTGGAGCCCCGGCTACACCGTGGGCTATCTGCCCCAAGACCCTCCGCTTAACGAGGATAAGAGCGTAAAGGAGAATGTCATGGAGGGAGTTCAATATGTCTATGATGCGCTGGCCGAGTACGACGACATCAATGTGAAATTCGGTCTTCCTGAATACTACGAAGATCCCGACAAGATGGACAAACTCATGGCGCGCCAGGCCGAGCTTCAGGACATTATCGATGCTACCGATGCATGGAACATGGACTCGAAATTGGAGCGTGCTATGGATGCCCTGCGTTGTCCGCCAGGCGATTGGAGCGTGAAGAATCTTTCGGGCGGTGAACGCCGCCGTGTGGCACTCTGCCGTTTGTTGTTGCAAAAGCCTGACGTGTTGCTGCTCGACGAGCCTACCAACCATCTTGATGCCGAATCCATCGATTGGCTTGAACAGCATTTGCAACAATACGAGGGAACGGTGATTGCCGTCACCCACGACCGCTATTTCCTTGACGACGTGGCCGAGTGGATTCTCGAACTTGACCGTGGCGAGGGCATCCCTTGGAAGGGCAACTACTCGTCGTGGTTAGAGCAGAAGAGCCAGCGGTTGGCTTTGGAGGAAAAAGCTGCCTCGAAGCGCCGTAAGACACTGGAGCGCGAGTTGGAATGGGTGCGTATGGCTCCCAAGGCTCGTCACGCCAAAGGCAAGGCTCGTCTGAATAGCTATGAGTCCATGCTCAATGAAGAACAGAAGCAGAAGGAGGAAAAACTGGAAATCTTCATTCCCAACGGCCCACGCTTAGGCAACAAGGTTATCGAGGCCGAGCATGTGGCCAAGGCCTTTGGTGAGAAAACACTCTTCAGCGACTTGAACTTTGTGTTGCCCCCCAACGGCATCGTGGGTGTCATCGGACCTAATGGAGCAGGCAAGACCACGCTCTTCCGTCTCATCATGGGCATGGAGCAGGCTGATGCCGGCACCTTCAGTGTGGGCGAGACCGTGAAGCTCTCTTATGTCGACCAACAGCACAAGGATATTGACCCAGCCAAGAGTGTCTATCAGGTGGTGAGCGGAGGCAATGAAACTATCCGTATGGGTGGACGCGATGTCAACGTTCGTGCCTACCTGTCACGGTTCAATTTCAGTGGTGCCGATCAAGAGAAGAAGTGTGGCGTGCTCTCTGGTGGTGAGCGCAACCGTCTGCATTTGGCCATTGCCCTAAAACAGGAGGGCAACGTGCTTTTGCTCGACGAGCCTACCAACGACATTGATGTGAATACGCTCCGTGCCCTTGAGGAAGGTCTTGAGGCCTTTGCCGGCTGTGCCGTAGTCATTAGTCACGACCGTTGGTTCCTCGACCGCATCTGTACGCATATTCTTGCCTTTGAAGGTGAAGGAAACGTTTTCTATTTTGAAGGAAACTACAGTGAATATGAAGCCAACAAGGCTCAGCGTTTAGGACTGGAGGAACCCAAACGCGCACGTTATCGCAAGTTGATGGAAGAATAATCCAGCAATTGTTGAATATAGGGGCGCTGCCAATCGGTAAGATGGTAGCGCTCTTTTCCATGCTGCATCAAGTCGAGGTCTATAGGTACGATGCCTTGGGCGCGCAGTTGAGGCGTACGTCCCATGTCAGCTTCCATGTTTTTCAGGAGAAGGTTCAATTCATTGACCTCAAGATTAGTACGGGCATAGAGCAATTGGTTAAGGTAGAGTGGGGCAGACATGCCCTGTTTTGAACTGGAATAAGGCTCTGTCCATAGTTCTTCTGTATAGTTAAGGTCAAACAGAACATGACCCAAGCGACGACGCGCCTCGGCCAGGTTCTGTTGTTGCTGGTTGTTGGAAGCCAGCGAGATGATGATGTCATAGCCTTCCATGAGCATCGGTATATGCTATCGGTTGGAAATGCGGCTTTTGATTTTGTCGACGTAGGCATCAATGACGGCTACGGCCACAATGTTCACCACGTCACGTACTGATGCACCGAAGTCGATGAAGTGGATAGGCTTGTTCAGTCCCATCTGGATGGGGCCTATGATTTCCACGTCGGCATCAAGCATCTGCAGCATCTTATAGCTGGAGCGTGCTGAGGTGAGGTTGGGGAATACCAGTGTGTTCACGTCCTTGCCAAAAAGGCGCGTGAAGGGGTATTGGTCGTCGCGCAACTCGCGGTCGAGAGCGAAGCCTATCTGCATCTCGCCGTCAATAGCCATGTCGGGATAAAGCTGCTGCATCTGCTGTACGGCAGCACGTACCTTTTTGGCCCCCTGACTCTGTGACGAACCGAAGTTGGAGTGCGAAATCATGGAAATGACGGGTTTCTCGTTAAAGAAGCGTACTGCGGTAGCTGAGAGCTTGGCAATGTCGACCAGTGTGTCGGCATCGGGGTTCTCGTTTACTAACGTATCGGCAATGTAGAGCGTTCCCTTCGGTGAATTGATGATGTGCATTGTTCCGAAATGTTTGTATTCGGGACGGATACCGATAACCTCGTTGACGACCTTGATCGTATTCGAGTACTTGGTGTAGAGACCTGTGATGAAAGCGTCAGCCTCGCCCGTCTCCACCATCATCATGCCGAAATAGTTGCGTTCGAACATCTTGTCGTTGGCTTCTTGGAAGGTGTAGCCGTCACGCTGACGTTTTTCAGCCAGAATGCGTGCATAGCGTTCGCGCCGCTCTTGTTCGTTTGGATGGCGCAGGTTCACAATTTCGATGCCTTCAAGACTTAGATCCAGCTGTTTTGCCATCTTTTCAATCACCTCATCGTTGCCCAAGAGTATGGGTTGGCAAATGCCTTCCGACTTGGCCTGTACGGCGGCTTTGAGCATGGTGGGATGGACGGCTTCAGCGAAGACCACACGCTGGGGATGGCTGGCGGCTGTGGCATAGAGCTTCTGCGTCAGTTTCGTCTCCTGTCCGAGAAGTACGCTCAACGAGTCCTTGTAATGTTCCCAGTTGTCAATTTTCTTGCGGGCCACGCCGCTGTCAATGGCAGCTTTGGCCACGGCTGCCGACACCTCAGAAATGAGGCGTGGGTCAACGGGTTTTGGGATGAAGTACTGACGACCGAACTTGAGATTGTTCACCTTGTACACGTCGTTCACCACATCGGGAACAGGCTGCTTGGCCAGATTGGCAATAGCCATTACAGCGGCCATCTTCATCTCCTCGTTGATGGCCGTAGCATGCACGTCGAGTGCTCCGCGGAAGATGTAGGGGAAGCCAATGACATTATTGATCTGATTGGGATAGTCAGTGCGTCCTGTTGACATGAGTACATCAGGGCGTGCCTCCATAGCATCCTCATAAGATATTTCAGGCACGGGGTTAGCCAGTGCGAAAATAATGGGATCTTTGGCCATCGAACGTACCATCTCCTTGGTGAGCACGTTGCCTTTCGACAAGCCCACAAACACGTCGGCACCATTGACAGCTTCGGCCAGTGTGTGGATGTCACGACGGTCGGTGGCGAAGAATCGCTTCTGCTCGTTCAGTCCATCACGGTCACTGCTGATGACACCCTTCGAGTCGAGCATTACAATGTTCTCCTTTTGGGCACCGAGGGCCATATAAAGCTTGGTGCATGAGATGGCAGCGGCACCAGCACCGTTGACAACGATATGTACCTTCTTGATGTCTTTGCCCACCACTTCCAATGCATTTTTCAGTCCAGCGGCACTGATAATGGCTGTGCCGTGTTGGTCGTCATGCATCACAGGAATGTTGAGCGTGCGCTTCAGTCGCTCCTCAATGTAGAAGCATTCAGGAGCTTTGATGTCCTCAAGGTTGATGCCGCCAAAAGTGGGCGCGATACGTTCCACGGCTTCGCAGAATTTCTCGGGGTCTTTTTCGTCGACCTCAATGTCGAACACGTCAATGCCGCCATAAATCTTGAACAGCAGACCCTTTCCTTCCATGACGGGCTTACCGCTCATGGCACCGATGTCGCCAAGGCCAAGCACAGCAGTGCCGTTGCTGATGACGGCCACAAGGTTGCCTTTGTCGGTGTAGCGGTAGGCATCGTCAGGGTTCTCCTGAATCTCCAGGCAGGGATAGGCCACACCTGGAGAGTAAGCCAGCGACAGGTCTGTCTGTGTGCGATAAGCCTTCGTTGGCTTTACTTCAATCTTTCCGGGACGACCGCTCTCATGATATTCAAGAGCGGCCTCTTTCGTGATTTTTACCATAAAAAGAATTTGTGTTGTGATTAATAGTTCTCAGCCTTCACTTGGAAATATGCCTGTGCGTGATTGCACACGGGACACTCCTCAGGAGCTTTCTTGCCGATAACGATGTGTCCGCAGTTAGAACACTGCCAGATTACATCGTTGTCCTTTGAGAACACACGCTCCTTTTTGATATTGTCGAGCAGCTTGCGATAGCGTTCCTCATGCTCTTTCTCGATGGCGGCCACACCCTCGAACTTGTCGGCAATCTCGTCGAAGCCTTCCTCTCGTGCTTCCTGAGCCATGCGCTTGTACATGTCGGTCCACTCGAAGTTTTCACCATTGGCAGCATCCTCCAAGTTGGTCATAGTGTCGCTTACCTTGCCACCGTTCAGATATTTGTACCATAGCTCGGCATGCTCTTTCTCGTTGGCAGCCGTCTCCTCGAAAATTTTACTGATTTGCACGTAGCCATCCTTCTTGGCCTTCGAGGCGAAATAGGTGTACTTGTTGCGTGCCTGTGACTCGCCTGCAAATGCTTCCTGCAGGTTCTTCTCTGTCTTTGTTCCTTTTAAGCTTTTCATTGTCTTATGGTCCCCAACGTTAGGGGGATGGGGTCTGAACAAGCGCGAATCATCAGACCTATTACTGTGTTGATAATTATTTAATCGGGGGGAGGGATGTCTGCGCTTGTTCAGACTCCCAACCCCCTGAATTAGGGGCAAAGATTATTCTGTAATCTCTCCGCGTATACTTCTTTGCATATACTTTCGCACCATTTCGGGATCGTCGTAGTGTGACTGTAGGAACATGAGCTTCGTGACGGCACTCTCCACTGTTGAGTCATAACCGCTGATAACCCCTGCTTCCTTCAGTTGGTAGCCCGTGTCGTAACGTCCCATCTCTACGCGCCCTTGCAGACACTGGCTGATGTTGATGATCACTTTTCCACGGCGTGTTCCCTCTTTCAGTGCGCTGATGAGCCAGGGATTTTGTGGCGCATTGCCCGAGCCGAAAGTGCGCATCACGATAGAGCGAAGATTGGGTGTGGCAATGATGTGTCGGATCAAATCTTCGCGCACACCAGGGAACAGCGAGAAGATGATGACGTTGTTGTCGAGTCTGAAGTGTGGCTTCATGGACTTCGTGAAATCGGGCTTACGAATCAGTTCTTCATGGTAGGTGATATTTACACCGGCATCGGCCAGATGCGGATAATTGAACGACTCGAAGGCGTTGAACTCGTCGGCACTCTGTTTTGTGGTGCGGTTGCCGCGCATTAGGTGTCCGTTGAAGTAAATGCCCACTTCGGGCACCATGGCGGTACCGTCCTGATGGCGTGCAGCGGCTATCTCTATTGAAGTGATGAGATTTTCCTTGCCATCGGTGCGCAACTGTCCGATAGGCAGTTGTGAGCCAGTAAAGATGACGGGCTTGGTGAGATTCTCCAGCATGTAGCTCAAAGCCGATGCCGTATAGGCCATGGTATCGGTGCCATGAAGCACCACGAAGCCGTCGTATTGGGCGTAGCGGTCGGCAATGATATGCGAAAGATCCGTCCATCGTTCGGGCGACATGTCGCTCGAATCGATAGGCGGAAAGAACTGGTAAGTCTCTATCTGTGTGTCGAACTGTTTCAGCTCAGGCACTTTGTGCAGCAGGTGCTCAAAGTTGAAAGGCTCGAGCGCCTTGGTCTGCGGATTGCGGTCCATACCGATGGTGCCGCCTGTATAGATGAGAAGTACCTTGCTTTGCATGCTTTAGATGGTTACCTTATAGAGCGAATCGGTGTTATAGTCGCCGTTGACCACAGCCATGATTTCATCGTTGGTGGCCAAGTTGAAGTCGCCTGGTATGGTGTTCTTCAGCGCGGCGGCGGCCAATGCATAGTTCAGCTTCATCTGCTCGTCGTCGGGGAAGGCCGAGAGCGAGTGCAACAGTCCGGCCATGAAAGCATCGCCTACGCCGACGGGATCCACCACGTCGGGAATGTCGTAGATGGGAGCCTGTAGAAGTTCTCCGCTGGTCCATAGCAGGGCAGTCAGTGTGTGATGGCTTGATGCCACCATGTTTCGCATACCCATGAGCCATCGCTGGCAACGGGGGAACTCACGGTGCAGGTCGTCGAACCATTCACCATATTCCTCCATCTGCATCTCGAAGTTGGAGTCTGTGGCCGTGAAAGGAGGCTGCTGGCGCTCGCAAATCCATTCGAACTCGATGGCATCGCCAAACATCATGTCGCAGCGGCTGAGCATTTTCTTCAATGTAGCGCGTGGTTCGGCTCCGTACTTCCACAGGTTCTTGCGATAGTTGATGTCATAGGAAATCTTGATGCCCAGCTCGTCAGCAATGTCAAGAGCCTCAAAGGTAGCATCGGCGGCGTTCTGCGAGATGGCGGCGGTGATGCCCGACACATGCAGAATGTCGGCATCCTTCAGAATCTCTCTCCAGGGAATCATTCCCGGCTTCAATTCGTAATAGGATGAGCCGTTGCGGTCGTAGATGACCTTCGAGGCACGCATGCCTGCTGCCGGCTCCAAATAATAGGTGCCGATGCGTGTGCCCCCATAGAGCACGCGGCGGGTGTTGACACCCAGTTGCATCAGGTTCTGTGTGGCGGCGTGCCCGATGGCATTGTCGGGCAGACGGGTGATGTATTCCACGTTGTCGCCCAATGTGGCTAATGAGACGGCCACGTTGGCCTCGCTGCCACCATATTTACTTGTGAACATGTCGCCCTGCGTCAGTCGCATGTGGTCGGGCTTTGAGAAACGGAGCAACAGCTCACCGAAAGTTACGATTTTCATTGTTATAGTTTTTTGGGGTTGGTTTTTTTAGATTCTTTCCACTTGTTTTACGCCTTTCACCGTCCTGAGCTTCTTGATGAGCGACTCCAGACGTGTGTTGTCGTTGATCATGATGACGAGATTGCCACGGAAAAGGCCGTCGTTCGAGTCGATATTGATGCTTCGTAGCACAAGTTTCTCATCTTTTGAGATAATGCTCGTCAGATTGTTCACAATGCCTAAGTCATCATTACCGATGATGCGTAGCGTGATGCTGTATTGCGACGACCCTTTCCCGCTCCATTTCGCTTTTACGATACGATAACCGAAACGCCGGCGCATCTCGTGGGCGTTGGGACAGTCGCAACGGTGTATCTTGATGCCACCGCCTGCGGTGACGAATCCGAACACGTCGTCGCCATAGATGGGGTTACAGCATTTGGCCAGTTGGTAGTCGATGCCTTTCAGGTTTTTGTCGATGACGAGCACGTCGTCATTCTGACCGCCCACAGGGGACTGATGCTCTTCAAGCACAAACTCGTCAGCCGAACGTGTCATGGTACTGCGGTCTCCGCTCTGTACCCGTTCGCCCTGTTGCAGTTCCTGATACTTGTCGAGGATGGTGGCCATGTCGAGCGTATTGGCTGCAATGTCACGGTAGAAATCGCTGGCCTCCTTGTAGCCCAGCTTTTTCATGGTGCGCATCATGAGGCTTTCGTCCTGTTCAATCTTGCGGTTGCGGAATTTGCGTTCCAGCATCTCCTTCACCATCAGGGCCTCTTTCTGCTGTGTCTCTTTCAGGGCCAGACGTATTTTGGCTTTGGCACGTGAGGTCTTGACAATGTTGAGCCACTCTTGCTTGGGCTTCTGTGTTGACGAAGTAAGAATCTCTACCTGATCGCCAGATTGCAGTTCCTGACGGAAAGTGACAACCTTTCCATTGATGCGTGCGCCCGTGCAGGCACTACCTACTTTTGAGTGTATATGGTAGGCCATGTCGAGCACAGTGGCTCCTTTTCGGAATTTCAGCAAGTCGCCCTTAGGAGTGAAGACATAAACCTCTTCCTCCTTGAGTTCCATCTGGAACTGCTCCATGGCATCGATGCCCTCGCTGGCATTCTCCAGCATCTGACGGATGCTTGAGAGCCATTCGTCCATACCTCCTCCTTCGGCCTTTACGCCTTTGTAACGCCAATGGGCTGCCACACCACGCTCGGCCACCTCATCCATTCGCTCGGTTCTGATCTGTACTTCGACCCATTTCTGTTGCGGACCGAGCACGGTGATGTGCAGACTTTCGTAACCGTTTGATTTTGGTACGGAAAGCCAGTCGCGCATGCGCTTGGGGTTCGAGGTGTACATGTCGGTGATGATGGCGAAGGTCTGCCAGCAGCATTGTTTCTCTTTTTCCAAAGGACAATCAATGATGATACGGATGGCAAAGAGGTCGTAGACACCCTCGAAGGCGCACTTCTGCTTCTTCATCTTCTGCCAGATGCTGTGTATCGACTTGGTGCGCCCTTTCATGTGAAACTTCAGACCAGCAGCCTTCAATTTCTCTTCGATAGGGCCGATGAAGTCCTTGATATAGGCATCGCGCGCCTGTTTGGTGGCATTCAGTTTTTCCTTGATATGATAGTATGCATCGTGCTCTAAATACTTCAGCGACAGGTCTTCGAGTTCGCTTTTCAGTTTGTAGAGACCTAACTTGTGTGCCAAGGGTGCATAGAGGTAGGCGGCTTCCTGACTCACCTCCTTCTTAGCCTCTTCGTTTTTGGTATCGCGTATCTGTCTCATCAGATTCACACGGTCGCCAATCATGATGAGGATGACACGCATGTCCTCGGCAAAAGAGAGCAACAGATTTCGGAAGTTCTCACTTTCCACCGCAGGATTCTTCTTGTAGAGTTCCTGTATGCGTTCCAATCCGTGTAGGATACGTGCCACAGAAGTACCGTAGTCGGCTTCAATCTGCTCAATGGTGATGAGCCGTTGCTCTACGCCTGGTCGTAGCATGATGGCCAATACGGCATCGCGTCGCAATCCAATCTCTTCGACCACCAATTTGGCTGTCTGCAAGGCAAGGAGAATCGGGTTCAGGCAGAACACGTCGCGTTGCACCTGTCCCTCCTCAATGGCTGTAAGCAGGTGTCGTCTTAGCCGTTCCGCATCGCCCTCTTCAAGTGTGTTGGCCACCAAGGACTTCAATTCGGAATACAGGCCGAGAGCTTCTTCTTTTTCTTTTGGGGTGAATATTTCGGTCACGACTAAATCTTATTCAGTGCTTGTTGAATGTCGTTAAGCAGGTCATCGACATCTTCGATGCCTACTGACAGACGGATCAGGTCGGGGGCTACGCCTGCCTGAAGCAGCTGTTCGTCGCTGAGTTGGCGATGGGTGTGGCTTGCAGGGTGGAGCACGCAAGTACGTGCATCAGCCACATGGGTCACGATACAGATAAGCTTGAGCGAATCCATGAAGCGGATGGCTGTTTCGCGTGTACCCTTCAATCCGAAAGCAATCACACCGCACGATCCGTCGGGCAGATATTTCTGTGCCAGCTCATGGTCTTTGTTGTCTTTCAACCCGCTGTAATTCACCCATGCCACGCGCTCGTCCTTCTGAAGGAACTCAGCTATCTTCTGGGCGTTCTCACAATGGCGTTTCATGCGCAAGTGAAGAGTCTCAAGTCCCAAGTTCAGCAAAAACGCATTATGGGGCGAAGGAATCGAACCGAGATCTCGCATCAGTTGGGCCACAAGCTTCGTCATATAGGCCATCTTGCCGAAAGCCTTGGTGTAGGTAAGTCCGTGATAGGAGTCGTCGGGGGTGCAGAGGCCAGGGAACTTATCGGCATGGGCATCCCAGTCGAAATTTCCGCTGTCAACGACGCAACCGCCTACCTGAGTGGCGTGGCCGTCCATGTATTTCGTTGTGGAGTGGGTCACGATGTCGGCTCCCCATTCGAAGGGGCGGCAGTTGATGGGGGTGGGGAAGGTGTTGTCGACAATGAGAGGAACGCCATGCTTATGGGCGATGCGGGCGAACTTCTCGATGTCGAGCACATGACAACCGGGGTTCGAGATGGTCTCACCAAACAAAGCCTTGGTGTTGGGGCGGAAAGCCTTGTCAATGACTTCCTCTGGGTCATTCTGATTGATGAAAGTACACTCGATGCCGAGTTTCTTGAGTGTCACGCCGAAGAGGTTGTAGGTGCCGCCGTAGATCTCGTTAGAAGTCACGATATGGTCGCCTGCCTCACAAATGTTAAACACAGCATAGAAATTGGCAGCCTGTCCGCTTGAGGTGAGCATGGCACCGATGCCACCTTCCAACTCAGCAATCTTGCTGGCTACGGCATCGTTGGTGGGGTTTTGCAGTCGGGTGTAGAAATAGCCCTCCTTCTTCAGGTCAAAGAGGTCGGCCATCTCTTCTGTATTATCATATTTGAAAGTTGTGCTCTGATAGATTGGAAGCACACGCGATTCTCCGTTTTTGGGTTTCCATCCAGCTTGCACGCAAAGTGTTGCTGATTTCAGTTTCTTTTCCATGATGTCGGTTGTATTGTTTGACTTTTATTGTGCAAATGTACATAAAATAATTGAATAAAAAGTCTGTCAGAATGAAAAACTGTAATAAATACCCTTAAAAGCTGATATAATTATATTTTCTTTGTTGAATTGTTGGTTGGTTAAATGGAAAATTTGTAACTTTGCGCATCAATTTGATGACAAATTGAAAGTAATACACAAAATTAAATTATGAAACTTAAAATTGCAGTGCTTTCCGGAGATGGAATAGGGCCGGAGATTATGAGACAGGGGGTTGATGTAATGAATGCTATTGCAGACAAATTCAACCATGAGTTTGAGTTCGAAGAAGCTATTTGTGGCGCTCATGCCATTGACCTCGTGGGCAATCCCTATCCTGATGCCACCCATGAGATATGCATGAAGGCCGATGCCGTGCTTTTTGCCGCTGTTGGTGACTTGCGTTTTGACAACAATCCTACGGCTAAGGTGCGTCCTGAGCAGGGCTTGCTGGCCATGCGCAAGAAGCTTGGCCTGTTTGCCAATGTGCGCCCGGTTGCAACTTTCGACTGTCTGATCCATAAGTCTCCCTTGAAGGATGAACTGCTGAAAGGAGCTGATTTCGTCGTGATTCGTGAGTTGACGGGCGGTATGTACTTTGGTGAAAAATATCAGGATAATGATAAAGCATACGACACCGATATCTATACGCGCCCTGAGATTGAGCGAATCCTGAAAGTGGCTTTTGAAATGGCACAGAAACGAAAGAAGCACCTCACGGTGGTCGACAAGGCCAATGTATTGGCATCGAGCCGTTTATGGCGACAGATTGCAAAAGAAATGGAGCCTCAATATCCGGACGTTGCAACTGACTATATGTTCATTGACAATGCCTCGATGCGCGTGCTGACAGAGCCTCGGTTCTTCGATGTCATTGTCACGGAAAACACTTTCGGTGACATTCTCACTGATGAGACTTCATGCATCACAGGTTCCATGGGACTTCAGCCTTCGTCTTCCTTGGGTGAGCATACACCGCTCTTCGAGCCTGTACATGGATCGTGGCCTCAAGCAGCCGGCCAGAATATTGCCAATCCTTTGGCGCAGATTCTTTCTGCGGCCATGCTCCTTGAACATTTTGGACTGAACGAAGAGGGCACTATGATTCGTAAGGCTGTCGATGCGTCGTTGGCAGAGAATGTGCGTACACCCGAAATCCAAGTGGAGGGCGGAAAAAAATATGGTACTAAGGAAGTAGGCCAATGGATTGTGGACTACATTCGTAAACAATAAAGTCGGTTTTTGGAACGAAGTTCAGTCGTTTTACAAACTCGTCGACTTTGTCGGACAAACTCGACGAGTTTGTGTCACAAAGTCGACGAGTTTGTAAAACGGTTGAAAATCGATGATTTTTCCATTCTTCACAATCGTTGAAATAAACGTTGTAAAGAACTCATTGGACTCACCTTACTTGGATAGGCGGGAACCTTCCATCAGCTTTGGGCAAAGGTGGGATAAGTCGCATTTCTCACAATGAGGGCGTTGGGAAGTGCAGACGTAGCGGCCATGTAGGAGCAGCCAGTGATGAGCCCGTGGAATCATGTCGGTGGGAATATTCTTCATCAGTGACTGTTCCACTTTGTAGGGTGTATTATCGGTCTTGGACACAAGCCCCAGACGATGGCTGACACGGAACACATGCGTGTCGACGGCCATTGTCGAACGCCCGAAGGCAACAGCCTGTATGACGTTTGCCGTCTTGCGTCCCACGCCGGGCAATCGGAGCAACTGATCCATGTCAGAGGGTACTTCGCCCCCAAAGCTTTCCATCAGTTTACGCGACATGTCGTATAGATGCTTTGCCTTGGCGTTAGGGTAGGAGACACTCTTAATATATTCAAAGATTTCGTCAACCTCACTTTCGCTCATTGCTTTGGCATCAGGGAAACGGCGGAATAATTCGGGAGTGACTTGGTTGATACGCTTGTCGGTGCATTGGGCACTCAGGATTACCGCTACAAGCAGCTGGAACACGCTTCCGAACTCCAGTTCGGTAGTCACTTCCGGCATCTGGGTGGCAAAGTAGTCCAATACCTTCTGATAACGTTCTTTGCGAGTCATGGGAAAAACAGGTTGTTAGTTGCGTTTCTCTTTGATGATGCCGTGACGGTAGGCGTAGAGCAGCCGTTTCAGGTCTTCTATCTGTGCCCTGAGTTCCCGGCCCTTGTCGGTGTCGGCAACGAGCATGCGGTGGGTCGACATTTCGACAATCTGTGTAGTCGATTTGATGTCAGTGCCTCGCAGGATTGCGTCTTGGGTACTCGTGAAAGGCTCATGCTGGACAAGCTGGAAACCACGGCTGTGATAGACGAGCGTATAGCCTGCGATACCTGTCTCGGAATGATAGGCTTCGGAAAAGCCGCCGTCGATGACCATCAAGCGACCGCCAGCCTTGATGGGGTTCTCACCCTTGGAGGCATGCACGGGAACATGGCCATTGATGATGTGGCGGTTGTCCCCCTTGATGCCAAAGGCATCGAGAATACGGTCGCACACCTCGGCAGAGTTGCGCAGTTGGAAATAGTAGCCCTTTTCTTCCTTGAAGGTGGCAACGTCTGTCAGGAAATACCGCTCAAAGGTGGCCATCTTCGACTTGTCGAACAGGGGCGAATCCTTGCCGCACCACAAGTACAGGAAATAGTCTTTGGCATATTGCTTCAAGTCGTTAGGCGTATCGTTCTGGAAGGCAGCACGCACCAACTGACCGATATATTTCATAAGCGATAGTCCGGCATAACGCTGACCGAGGATTTCAACCTCCTTGAGTGTACCGTCGGCATTGAGCGGTATGGAGGCATGGAAGAGCAGGTTTTGGTTGCAGATGTTGTACATGCAGCCGTGGCTGAGTATGGTACGGATATGCTTGCGCAGCTTCTCGCTGACACGGAACGAGTGATGGAGCTTTTTCATCAGGTCTGTCTCTTCTGGTGTCATTTCCGAAGGATGTTTCGGGTCGATTGTGGGGAAGTTGCACGATTTCATGTCGTAGGCCACGCCGTCGATGGTGCAGGTCTGCTTTTCAAAGTCGATATGTTCGAGCAGACAGCGGTCTTCCATCTTCCATTCGGGACGGCGATGGAAAATATCAGCCTCCTGCTTGAACTGGATGACAGAGATGGCCTTGTGCATCTTGGCAGTCAGCAAGAGGGTTTTCTCGTCCATCTTGGCATCTTTGAGCAGCTTGGGAATGAACTCGGTGCAGGGGTCGTCACCGTATGTCTCCAAGGCAAAGGTGGCCAGCGGCACAAGGTTGATGCCATAGCCTTCCTCAAGCGTTGTCAAATTGGCATAGCGGAGCGAGAGTCGCAATACATTGCATATACAGGCATCATTGCCGGCAGAAGCACCCATCCAAAGCATATCGTGATTGCCCCACTGTATATCCCAGGAATGGTACTGACGGAGCGTGTCGAGAATGATGTGGGCACCGGAGCCACGGTCGTAGATGTCGCCGAGAATATGCAGCTGGTCAATGGCCAGACGATGAATGACATTGCAGATGGCAATAATAAAATCGTCGGCGCGTCCCGTGGAGATAATCGTATCTACGATAACGGCCACGTATGCTGCCTTGTCCTGGTCTTCGGAACGCTCATGGAGCAATTCCTCGATGATGTATGAAAACTCTTCGGGAAGCGATTTGCGAACCTTGGAACGAGTATATTTCGAGGACATCTCACGACAAACCTTGACCAGTTGGTGGATGGTGATATGATACCAGTCGTCTATATCCTGCTCAACGGCTTTGATGAGTTCCAGCTTCTGTTCAGGATAGTAGATGAGCGTACACAGTTCCTTCTTTTCGGTCTCACGAATCGTGTTGCCGAAAATCTCCGTTACCTTGCGCTTGATGTTGCCCGATGCATTTTTAAGTATATGGATGAAAGCTTCGTGCTCACCGTGGATGTCGGCCAAGAAGTGCTCGGTTCCCTTGGGAAGGTTCTGAATGGCTTCTAAGTTGATGACCTCACCAGCTGCGTCTGCAATGGTGGGAAAGGTATTGGATAGTAGATTCAGGTAACGCTCTTCGTTGTTGTTCATATTTCTAAGTGCTTGTTGATGATTCTTCGTATTTTTTTAGTGACAGAGTTTTCCTTTGATGGACAAGGCATGAATCCCTCGTCGAGTCCTGTCTGTTCTTGTACGACGGGGAGCAGGGATGCAAGGAAAGAGTCCAGCTTGTCGGCTGTCAGCTGTTGCATGAGCAGGTCGTCTTCCACATCGTCGTGTCGTAAGGCTTGGTCGATTTCCACAAGTGACAGAAGAGGGATCTGTTTCTTTTGGTATTGTCTGTAGATGCTCTTCACCATATCCGTCAATGGTATATTTCCCATTGGCTTTGGCAATGAATAGTTATTGGGCAAGTAGCCTGATGTCATGGAAACGTCAGGAGCTATTATCCTCATGGTGATCAGGCCACGGTCGATACAGGGCTTCACCCCTTCGTGATGCGCATAGATAAACAGGTGTTTCCAATTGACACTGTCCATGTCGAAGGGTTTTACCCAACGATCGTCCAAGGTGATGCCGGCTTTCAGCAAAGTATGGAATGCGAGAAGGGTAGGGGCATCCATGATTTCAAGTACGTTAGAGTCCATGACTTTCTCGTAGATGCGCTGATGGGCAGATTGGAGGTCGTCTGTTGTCGTAGTACGCGTGATGAGGGGATTCAGGACGGTCTCAACACGCGGATTCCAGTCAAGCTCTGCAAGTGTCTTGGCCTCCATGTTACTTCGGGCTATGACGGCGTAGGCATGGGGCACAAGACTTCGGAGGTTTTTCTGAAGGAGGGAATGCTTCGTAACCCAAGGCTCAAGTTCGCCGTGTGGTGTCAGCACAATACGCATGTCATGTTGGCGAGCCCATAAAGCCGATTTAATCACTTCCGAATCCGAACATCCATGAAAATGTACGATATCAGGATGCAGTTCCTGACACAACTGCCTGAATAGTTTCGGATTGTCAGTCGATTGTGTGTCTTTATAATGTCTCGTCAGCATGCTGACATATTGTGCGAGCATGGGCGCCTTCTGAGAATAGAGGTGAAGCACTCTCATGGATTGTCTCTCTTTTTCTATAGAAGCTCGTCGCTGGTGTAGCCCTGCGGCAGAGGGCGGCAGTTATAGCAGGATGCCATGATTTCGCCGTATGCACCTGCTGAGCGGATGGCTAACAGGTCGCCGCGCCGGGTGGCGTTGAGGTCGATTTGCTTGGCAAAGACATCAGTCGACTCGCAGATTGGACCTACAACATCGTATGCTTCCGTAGGCTCTTCGCTCGAGATGTTCTCAATCTTGTGGTAAGCCTGATAGAGGGCTGGTCTGATTAGATCTGTAAAGCCGGCATCGACAATGGCAAATTGTTTGGTGGCTCCTTTTTTTATATATAAGGTACGCGTGATAAGCGAACCGCATTGTGCCACGACGGCACGTCCTAATTCAAAATGCACCGTCTGTCCGGGGCGAAGTCTCAGACGTTTGGCGTATGTGTCAAAGTAGGCCTTGAAATCAGGGATGGAAACCCTGTTCGGGTGCTGATAGTCGATGCCAAGCCCACCTCCCACATTGATATGTTCTAAATAGATGTGGTGATTCTCTAATTGCGTCTGCAACTCGTTGATGCGATTGCAAAGTGCCTGGAAGTCGCCCATGTCGAGAATCTGAGATCCGATATGGAAATGGAGTCCGACAAACTGCACATGCTCCATCTTGGAAGCCTCCTCGATGACCTCTTCCATGTCGCGCATGGCAATGCCGAACTTGTTTTCAGCCAGTCCTGTGGTGATGTTTGCATGTGTGTGGGCACCCACATTCGGGTTCAGGCGGAAGGCTACACGTGCCACCTTTCCTTTCTTTGCAGCCAACTCGTTGATAACTTCCAGTTCGGGAATACTTTCCACATTGAAGCAGAAAATATCGTTCTCAAGACCTAAATTGATTTCCCAGTCGCTTTTGCCCACGCCGGCATAGACAATCTTCTCTTTGGGGAATCCGGCTTTGAGTGATGCCTCAATCTCACCTCCGCTCACACAATCGGCCCCAAGACCCGCTTCACGGATATAGCGCAGCACTTTGGGATTGGCATTGGCCTTCACGGCATAATGTACCACAAACCCTTCATGCTTTCGGGCTTCATCGTTGATGGCACGGAGCGTAACACGCAGCAGCTCCGTGTCATAATAATAGAAAGGGGTGCGCATCTGAGCGAACCGATTCAAGGGGAATTTGCCTTTCATCTGTTATTGAGGCTTGGTTAGAAAAGGTTGTCGCTCAATGCCTGCAAAGCCCGTCTCTTGTCTTCCTCACGAATGAGGAACGAGATGTTATAGTTGGAACCGCCATAGCTGATCATGCGGACGGGGATGTTCTTCAGGGCATCGAGTACACGTGTCTCAAAACCTACGTTCGACCAGTCGAGGTCACCCACGACGCAAACCACACACATGCCAGTGTCAACGGTCACGGTGCCGTATTTCTTCAGCTCATCGACAATCTCACCGAGATGCGACGAATTGTCGATAGACATGGAAACGCCGACCTCTGATGTACACACCATGTCGATAGGTGTCTGATAGCTCTCAAATATCTCGAATACCTTACGCAAGAAACCCGTAGCCAAGAGCATGCGTGAAGACTTGATCTTGATAGCAATGATATTGTCCTTGGCAGCTACAGCCTTGATCTTTCCATATTCCGTGGCATTGGAGATGGTCGTTCCTTCGGCATCGGGATCCATGGTGTTCAGCAGACGGACGGGAATACCCGCATATTTGGCAGGCTGAACGCAGGTAGGGTGAAGAATCTTGGCACCGAAATAAGCCAGCTCGGCAGCCTCTTCAAACTGAAGCTGATGCACAGGCTCGGTCTTGTCGACCACACGCGGGTCATTGTTGTGCATGCCGTCGATGTCAGTCCATATCTGGATTTCCTCGGCATTGATGGCTGCACCGACAAGTGAAGCTGTATAGTCGCTGCCGCCGCGAAGGAGATTGTCGATCTCGCCGTATGCATTGCGACAAATGAATCCTTGGGTGATATAAACCTGATGCTGGCCTTCTTTTTCGAGAATGGCAGAAAGTTTCTCTTTGATATAAACGGGATCGGGTTCTGCATTCTTGTCGGTACGCATGAAGTCGAGAGCGTTGAGCAAGATGGCATCAATGCCTTGTTGACGCATGTAATTGACAACCATGTTCGTAGACATCATCTCACCCTGTGCTACGATGTTCTTCTCTTCAAAGCTGGTGAACAGTTCTTTGGTGAAAGAACGCAGATACTGGAACTCTTCACGAAGGAAGTCAACGGTTTGCTGCTTATACTCCTCTGAGGTGTAAAGTTCGTCTGCATGGTGCAAGTATTTCTGCTCAAGACGGTTGATGACCTCATTGGCCCCGTCAGGGTTTTTCTTGTACAGATAGTCGGAAATCTCAACTAAGGAGTTTGTGGTGCCCGACATAGCTGACAAAACGACAAAGACGGGTTGTCCCGACTTGATGACCAGTTCTGTAACATCTTTCATCCTTTGTGGCGTACCTACCGAAGTACCGCCAAATTTCATTACTTTCATAGCCTTTTGTATTTTAATTGTTATTTTTGTTGTTCTTGTTTTAAATCTTTGTCAATCTCTATCTTGTTGAAATCGTTGGTGATTTCTTCAAACTTCCCGTCTTGGCAACGATAGACGATACCAGGATAGCGACCGAGCAGTGGCATGTTGTGGGTCGACATGATGATTGCTGTACCCGTTTGGGAAATCTGACGGAGGATTTCCATTATGTTGGTAGCCGTTTCAGGATCAAGGTTTCCCGTAGGTTCGTCTGCAATAATCATCTTGGGGCGATTGAGCAATGCACGTGCAATGGCTACACGTTGCTGTTCGCCTCCGGAAAGCTCATGAGGCAGACAAAGCATTTTGTCCTTCATGTCAACCAGTGCCAACACTTCTTCTATTCGGTCGTCAACCTCACTTTTCTTCCATCCAGTGGCTCTAAGCACAAAACGAAGGTTCTTGTAGACGGTACGGTCAGCTAACAGCTGAAAGTCCTGAAAAACAATACCCATCTGCCGACGAAGTGCCGGTATTTCCCGACGACGGAGCGATTTGAGGTTGGTGCCAAGGACAGTAGCCTCGTCAGCTTCATCGATATCGAGCTCAAAATAGATGGTTTTGAGCAGTGAGGATTTTCCTGAACCTACACGGCCAATGAGATAGACGAACTCACCTTCATCTACTTTAAAATTCACATGAGTTAGAATGGTTGAGCCGTCTTGCTGGCAGATGGTGGCATCCTTGTATTCGACTAACATGTATTTTCTGTTTCGTTTGGTTGTAAGTTATTTCATCGTCCCCTCAGCCTTGGATTTCCGGCGTTGGGCATCCCACGACGGGTCGTGACGACGTTGAAGTTCGGTGGCAATGTCCTCTATGCGCAATCCTTTGCTGGTCAGTAGCACAAGGAGATGATAAAGCATGTCGGAGGCTTCATAGAGCATTTGCTCGTTGGTGCCGTTGGTGGCTTCAATTACGGTCTCAATGGCTTCTTCGCCAAGCTTTTGAGCCATTTTGTTGACTCCCTCGCGGAAAAGCTTTGTGGTGTAGCTTCCTTCAGGCATCTCTTCATGACGCTTTTCAATGAAGTCTTGAAGCTCAGAGATAAACTGAAGAGAGTTAGGGTTGTTGGTCTCTCCCCAACAGGTGTCCGTCCCTGTATGGCAAGTGGGGCCGTCGGGTATGGCTCTCACTAAGAGCGTGTCATTGTCGCAATCCACTTTTATGCTGACCAAATGAAGGAAGTTACCCGAAGTCTCACCTTTCGTCCACAGACACTGACGACTACGGCTCCAAAAGGTCACCTTCTTTGTGTCGAGGGTTTTCTGATAGGCTTCCTCGTTCATATATCCCAGCATCAGCACATTCTTTGTCTTAGCATCCTGGATGATAGCGGGAACGAGGCCACCGCATTTCTCAAAATCTATCTTCATAGTTCTCTATGTTGATCATTTCTTTTATTGTCTTACGTTGATTCCTTCATTGTGAAGGTATTGCTTCAGCTCTTTGATGCTGATTTCGCCAAAGTGGAAGACACTGGCAGCTAATGCTGCATCGGCGTGTCCTATCTGGAAAGCATCGCGAAAATGCTCTTTCTTCCCGGCTCCACCACTGGCAATGATGGGGATAGATAGCGATTCTGCCAATCGGGAAAGTGCTTCATTGGCATATCCCGTCTTCACCCCGTCATGATCCATGCTGGTGAAAAGAATCTCACCTGCACCCCGCTCCTGCGCTTCACGAGCCCAATCAAATAGACCATGCTCTGTGCGTTCACGTCCGCCTTTCAGATAGCAATGCCAACCGTCAGCATCGTTTCGGGCATCAATGGCCACTACACATACCTGACTGCCGAACCGGGTGGCAATCTGCTCAATGAGTTCCGGATGCCGGATGGCTGCACTGTTTACACTCACTTTGTCGGCACCGGCATAGAGTAGACGTTCTACATCGGCCAATTCATTGACACCTCCGCCTACGGTAAAGGGAATGTTGATTTCCTTGGCCACACGGGTCACCATGCCAGTGAAAGTTTTTCGCTCCTCGAACGATGCAGTAATGTCGAGGAAGACGAGTTCGTCGGCACCTGCCATGCTATAGGCCTTTCCTAACTCTACAGGATCGCCTGCACTGCGAAGATCAACAAAATTGACTCCTTTGACCGTCTCGCCGTTCTTCACGTCAAGACAGGGAATTATGCGTCGTGCCAGTGCCATAGTTCTTTCATGTTTATTCGTCCTTCGTAAATGGCCTTTCCGAAGACAACCGACGGAATGCCGGCATCGTTCAGACGGACAATGTCTTCCATAGAGCTTACACCACCGCTGGCAATGAGATGCAGGGAAGGGTAGGTGGCCATGATCTGTTGGTAAAGCCCGATAGCAGGGCCGCTCAATGTGCCATCTTTTGAAATCTCTGTACAGAGCACATTCTTGATTCCCATGTCGATGTATTTCCTAAGAAAGGGTAGGAGGGCTTCATTGGAATCCTCTTTCCACCCATTGATGCTGATGCACCCATTCCGAACGTCAGCTCCAAGAATCATACGTTCGGCACCATAGGTCGTCAGCCATCTCTCGAACAGGTCGGGCATTGTGATGGCAACGGAACCGACGGTCACCATAGAGGCGCCAGCTTCGAAAGCACGCTCTATGTCATCATCGGTTTTGATGCCTCCACCAAAGTCAACAACCATATCAGTTGCCGAGGTTATCTGATACAGTAACTTGTCGTTGACGATATGCTTGCTTTTGGCACCATCGAGGTCAACCACATGAAGACGTATGAAACCAAGATCTTCAAACTCCTTGGCCACATCGGCAGGCGAGTCGCGATAGACGGTCTTCTGGTCGTAATCACCTTTTGTAAGCCGCACGCATTTCCCTTCGATGATGTCAATGGCGGGTATGAGTTCTATCTTTTTCATTTACGGATTGTCAGACTGTCAGTTGAAGGAAGTTCTTTAATATCTGCTCACCTACGCTTCCACTTTTCTCTGGATGGAATTGTGTGGCATAGAAGTTGCCTTTATGGAGAGCAGCACTATACGGTTGAATATAATCGGCTGTAGCGATCGTTTCTTTGCACAAAGGCACATAGAAACTATGCACGAAATAGACGTATTCGTTCTCAATGCCATTCATCAGCGGTGAAGAGGTGTCGTATAGTTTATTCCATCCCATGCAGGGTACCTTTTCCTCGTGTCGGGTGGGGCGGAAACGTTTTACCTCAGTCTCAAAGATGCCAATACAATCGACATCACCTTCTTCAGAATGCTGGCAAAGTAGTTGTTGGCCGACACAGATGCCAAGGACGGGTTGCTGTAGGGAACGTATCACCTCGTCAAGACCACGGGCTTTCAGATACTCCATGGCACCACGCGCTTCTCCTTGTCCAGGGAAAAGAACGCGATCGGCAGAACGAAGTTCATCCGGGTCGTCTGTCAGCAAAGGAGAAACCCCCAAGCGACCAAGCGCATTTACAACCGAATAGATATTGCCGGCGTTATATTTTACAATCGCTACATTCATAATTCCTAACTAAAAATAATCGTCTTGTTCTTGTAAGTCAGGATTTTTCGTTGGATATGTTTGGCAACGGCATGCGAGAGGACGATTTTCTCCAAATCTTTGCCTTTCAGCACCAAGCTTTCGGGAGTGTCCTTATGCGTAATGCGTGTGACATCTTGCTCGATAATGGGGCCGGCATCGAGTTCGGCAGTGACGTAGTGGCTGGTGGCACCGATAATCTTCACGCCACGCTCCCAAGCCTGATGATAAGGCTTGGCTCCCACAAATGCAGGGAGGAAGGAATGGTGAATGTTGATGATGTGGTGCGGATAGGCGGCAATCATTTCATCGCTGATAATCTGCATATAGCGTGCCAAAACGATAAATGAAATGTCTTCTTTCTTCAGCAGTTCCATCTCGGCTTGTTCCACCTCCTGCTTGTTGGAGTGGTCTTTCTTGATGCTCCACACATAATAGGGGATGCCAAACTGTTCGGCCACATAGCGCAAATCCTCATGATTCGATACGATGCAGGGAATATCTACATTGAACTCACCAGCCTTCCAACGGGCAAGCAAGTCATAGAGGCAATGGCTCATCTTGCTGACAAAGATGGCCATCCTTGGCCGTTTGTCGCTATAGTAGAGGCTGAACTTCATCTTGTAGCGCTGGGCGTATAGTGTGGTAATATATTCGTACAGTTTTTCACGAGGGATGAGAAAACCCTCTAATTCCCATTCAATGCGCATGAAAAACATGCCGTCGAGCTTGTCTACATATTGGTCGAGATAGACAATGTTACCCTTGTTGTCTGTGATGAATTTTGTCACTTCTGAAATGATACCCTGTTGGTCGGGACAATGCAGAAGTAGAATTGCGGTAGGTTTCATTTCTTACTAATACATTATTATATAAGTCTATTTCAGCGTGCAAAGTTACGAAAAAAGGTTGTAATTCATTAATATTTTTCAGAATAATCATTATCTTTTGTTGTTTTTCCGTAACTTTGCACTTATAAATCAAAAATATCAGCCTGCATGGTTGCCAGTAGAATAGAAATCCAAGGAAAGAAAGAAACATCATATCGAAAGCTTGTCAGGCCCCGGTTGATGGATGAGTTGAAAGATGGAATCTTGGAACAGTTGGTCGTGAAGAAGAAATATCGTGATTGCAATTACACCGCACAGCAACTGGCCAAAGATCTCCAGACGAATGTCCGTTATATTTCGGCTGTGGTGCGTGTGCAATTTCACACGAACTACTCGACATTTGTCAATCGGTATCGGGTGGAAGAAGCCATGTCGATATTGACGGACCAACGATATTCTGAAAGAACCATTGAGGAGGTCGGCGACATGGTTGGCTTTGCCCATCGGCAGTCGTTTCATACGGCCTTTCTGAAACATGTGGGAATGACACCGAATGCATATCGGTCACAATACGAAGTGCAATTAAGTTTCGCTAAAGCGAAGAAATAAAGAATACAGAATGAAAGACAATTTTCAATATGTTGGTGAACGTTTTGCCGATTTGCAGATGCTCCGCTATCGGTTGAACGGTTTTGAGGAACTCACGCTTCAGCAGAAGAAATACGTCTATTGTCTGGCGAAAGCTACACTCTATGGACGTGACATCACTTTTGATCAGTTTGGAGCCTATAACTTGCGCATCCGTCGGGTGTTGGAAACCATCTACACCGACCGTTCCATCGACCATTCGACAGAAGAGTTCCATCATTTGGAAGTCTATTTGAAGAGGGTGTGGTTCTCGAATGGCATCTACCACCACTATGGATGTTTGAAGTTCATTCCAGACTTTTCTTCTGAATATCTGCGTGAGTGCATGCATCTTGTCGATGCACGACGACTTCCGTTATGTGAAGGACAAACAGTGGATGGACTTTTTGAAGAGCTTCATGATGTGATTTTCGATTCGGAATTTTTAAAGAAACGGGTGAATAAGGCTGATGGCGATGATCTTGTGAAGACTTCTGCTTGTCATTTCTATGAAGGAGTCAGTCAACAAGAGGCTGAGGATTTCTACGCCGCTCAAAAACAACGGTTTTCTGATGATCCCGAACCTCCTTCGTTCGGCCTTAATTCCACATTGGTGAAGAAAAATGGACAGCTAAGTGAGGATGTATGGCACGCTAAGGGACGGTATGGGAAAACCATTCATGAGATAGTTTTTTGGTTGAACAAAGCCATGGAAGTAGCTGAAAACGAGCAGCAAAAAGAGGTGATAAGAGATCTTGTTTCCTATTATGAATCAGGTGATTTGCATCGTTTCAACGACTATTGCAAGAAATGGGTTTCCTGTCTTGAAGGGAAGGTGGATTTTATCAATGGCTTTATTGAGGTGTATGGTGATCCACTCGGATTGAAGGGCTCTTGGGAAGGCCTTGTTGAATACGTTGACGAAGAAGCCACCCGACGTACAGAACTGATCAGCAGTAATGCACAGTGGTTCGAGGACCATTCGCCCGTAGATCCCCGATTCCGAAAAAAACAAGTGAAAGGGGTCTCAGCGAAAGTCATCTGTGCTGCCATGCTGGGGGGTGACGAATATCCCTCAACAGCCATTGGCATCAATCTTCCGAATGCCGATTGGATAAGAGCTGAATATGGTTCGAAGAGTATCACTATCTCGAACATCACGGATGCTTACGATAAAGCCGCCCAAGGCAATGGGTTCCGTGAGGAGTTTGTCATTGATCAGGAAACATTGGATATGATTGCCCGATATGCCGACGCACTTGACAATCTTCATACCGACCTTCATGAATGTCTTGGGCATGGAAGCGGTCAGTTGCTGCCTGGTGTTGATCCTGATGCACTGAAAGCATACGGCAATACCATCGAAGAAGCACGGGCAGACCTTTTCGGCCTTTACTATATCGCTGACAAGAAGATGGTTGATCTTGGCCTTGTTCCCGACCAAGAAGCCTATTGTTCCCAATATTACACCTATATGATGAACGGCTTGCTCACCCAACTTGTGAGGATAGAGCCGGGGCATCAGATTGAGGAGGCTCACATGCTCAATAGGGCTTTGATTGCTCACTGGTGTATGGATCATGGCGATGCCATGCGCTTGGTTGTCCGTGATGGTAAGACTTATCTTGAGATAAACGACTATCCCAGCTTGCGTCGGTTAATTGCCCAGCTGTTGGCTGAGATTCAGCGAATTAAGAGTGAAGGTGATTTCGAGGCTGCACGCCAGCTGGTTGAGCAATATGCAGTCAAAGTGGATCCCGTGATTCACGAGGAAGTGTTGCGGAGATATAAGCAGTTGAACCTTGCCCCTTATAAAGGATTCTTGAATCCGATGCTTCTGCCCCAATATGATGAGAAAGGTGAGATGATTGATGTAACTCCATATTATGGAGAGAGTTATGCTCAACAAATGCTTCGATATAGTAGAGAATACGCCACACTGATATGAACGAGGATATAAGGAAACAGATACAGGCCATCAAAGGCTCGTTCCGTTTGATGATGGATGGAGCCACAGCAGCTTCAATGCGAAACAAAGGGCTCCACTACAAACTGAATTGGGGAGCCACCCTTTCCCGTCTGCGTGAAATGGCCGACGAAATAGGGCTGAACTATGCGCTTGCAATAGAACTATGGAAAGAGGACATTCGCGAATGTAAGATTCTCGCGACAATGGTCATGCCTCCAAAAGAAATGCTACCAGAGATTGTTGATATATGGATGGAGCAGACCCCTACGGTAGAGATTGCCGAACAGGCCGCTTTCAATTTATATCAATATCTTGACTATGCTGCTGATAAGGCTTTTCAATGGCTTTCCTCACCGGACGACCTGCCTCAATTATGTGGCTATCATGTGCTTTCACGGCTTTTCATGAGAAAATATGAACCCAATGAGCGCGACATCAATGAGTTTGTCGATCAGGCACTGGTAGCTTTGAGGTCGCCGAATGTGTCGCTTGGCAAAGCGGCTATGCAAAGTATGATTCGTTTTGCTGACTTGGGATTGGTATACAAGCGTATTGCCCAATCAGCGACACATCGAATAGGTTTTGACTTTTTAGACTAAGTTAAAATTGAGTTTGTCTTACTGAGGGATTATCTGACGACTTTCTTGCCTTTCACTCTGATGCTGAGTGTGGCCTTGTCGAACACAATGCCGTGGTGTTCGATGAAGTGGGGGAGTGTGCCGTTGTCGGCAAGCTCGTGGGGGGTGCCAATGTTGAGTTGTCCGCGTTCCATGAGCCAAAGGGTGTCGGCCAACTGGAGAGCAAGTTCCACGTCGTGGGTCGACATGAAGATGGTCTTTTGTAGGGCGTGGGCCAACTGTAGGAGTAACTGCATCACCTCCACCTTCGAGGGGAAATCAAGGAAGGCAGTAGGCTCGTCCAAGAAGATGATAGGAGTCTGTTGGGCCAATGCCTTGGCTATCATGACCTTTTGGCGCTCACCGTCGCTCAGGGTGTCGACCATGCGGGGACTGAGTGCCTCGATGCCCACCTGTCGGATGCTGTCGTCGACGATGGCGTTATCGTCGTCGTCGAGGGTACCCCAAAAACCAGTGTAGGGCGAACGGCCTAATCCGACAAGCTCACGGACGGTCATGTTGCGCACGTCGGGTTTCTCAGTGAGCACCACACCGATAAGCCGACTGAGTTGTTTGCTGGAATATTGGGAGATGGACGTTCCTTTCAACAGAATATCGCCTGCAAGACGGGGCTGAAAAGCCGAGAGTGTGCGTAGTAGGGTGGACTTTCCGATGCCGTTGGAACCGAGCAGGCAAGTCAGTTCGCCTTGACGGATAGCGGCATTCAGTCCGCTGGCCACCGTTTTTACATTATTTTTCGACTGGTAGCCAATGACAAGGTTATGTAGGACTATTGTATCGCTCATATTATAGTCTCTCAACTTTCATCTAAAGTATCACTATTCTCACCCTTCCATAGGGAATAGTCCGTAGAGCTTGGCATCGATCATGTCGGTGACCTGCTTGAAGGCTTCGGGATTTTCGCCGAACTTACAATTGTCGCCGTCGATGACAATAAGTTGTCCCTTGTAGTTGCCAATCCATTCCTCGTAGCGTTGTTCCAGACCCTTCAGATAGTCGAGGCGCATGGTCTGCTCGTACTCACGTCCGCGCTTTTGGATTTGTGCCACAAGGGTGGGGATGCTGGAGCGGATGTAAATCATGAGGTCGGGCAGTCGGACGAGCGACATCATCAAGTCGAACAAGTCACTGTAGTTCTGGAAATCGCGGTCGCTCATCAGTCCCTGTCCGTGCAGGTTGGGGGCGAAGATGCGTGCGTCCTCGAAGATGGTACGGTCCTGAATGATCGTGTCTTTCGATTGCGAGATTTCAACCACTTCCTTGAAGCGTTTGTTCAGGAAGTAGATTTGCAGGTTGAAGGACCAGCGCTTCATGTCGGCATAGAAGTCACTCAGGTAGGGGTTGTTGTCGACGGGTTCAAATCGTGGTGTCCACCCATAACGATGGGCGAGCATCTTGGTGAGCGTGGTCTTGCCACTGCCAATGTTTCCGGCTACTGCGATGTGCATAATTATAGGGGGCTAAAGAGACCGAAGAGCGTTGAGTCAATGCGGTCAATGATTTTTGCGAAATCTTTCGGGTTGTGCTCATAGTCGAGCTGGTCTTTTTCGATGACCATCACACGACCCTTGTATTTGTTGTTGATGAAGTCGTCGTAGCGTGTGTTCAGGTTCTTCAGGTAGTCTAACTGCATCTGCTGCTCATATTCGCGTCCGCGCTTTTGGATATTCCCCACAAGATGGGGCACCGAGGCGCGCAGGTAGATCATGAGGTCTGGTAGTTTGGCCACCTGCATCATCTGTTCAAACAGTTCCATATAGGTTTCATAATCTCGGTCGGAGAGGTTGCCCATAGCCTTGTTGTTCTGCATGAACACATACACGCCCTCAAAGATGGTGCGGTCCTGAATGATAGTGTGCTGGGCCTGCTGAATGTCGATAAGGTCACGGAAACGTTCCTTCAGGAAGTAGACTTCCAGATTGAACGACCATCGGTGTATGTCTTTGTAGTAGTCTTCAAGGTAGGGATTATGGTCGACGGCCTCAAATCGCGCCTCCCATCCGTAGTGGTGGGCGAGCAACCGGGTGAGGGTCGACTTACCGCTGCCTATGTTTCCCGCGATAGCAATGTGCATGACAAAATACGTATTACAAATGCAAAAGTACAGAAAAAAGATGGATTTTCGCGAAAATCGAATAAATTTTCGCGAAAATTGCTTGAATTTTCGCAAAAATTGACTGCTTTCGATTATTTTAGTTACCTTTGCACATGATTAATCAATTCATGAAATGGGAATCATTATTGGAATAGACGTGGGCATTTCGACCACGAAAATTGTGGGCCTGCTCGATTGCAAGCCGACTGCTCCAATCCGCATTACGGCAGCCGACCCGATCACTTCGCTTTATGGCGCTTTCGGCAAGTATCTGCACGACAACAACATTGTGCTCGACGATGTGGAGCATGTGATGCTGACAGGCGTGGGTGCCGGTTATGTGAAAAACGATGTCTATGGTGTGAAGACCAGTCGTTGCGATGAGTTCATTGCCGACGCATTGGGTGCCCGTTATGAGTCGAAATTAGACCATGCCATTGTGGTTTCGATGGGTACTGGCACTTCCTTTGTGATGTGCAAGGGGGGTGATATGACCCACATAGGGGGTATCGGTATCGGTGGCGGAACGCTGCAGGGACTGTCGCGCATCTGTCTCGGCACGGGCGACATCAAGCAGGTGTCGGCTTTGGCCATGCAGGGCGACATCAAGAATGTGAACCTGCTTATTGGCGACATTTCAGCCCAACCTCTGCCAGGTCTGCCTATGGAGGCAACAGCCAGCATCTTTGCACGGGCCAAGAGCGATGCCGCAAAGGAAGACGTGGCAGCCGGCATCATTGCCATGGTGCTGCAGACCATTGGTTCGGCTTCGGTATTAGCCGCTCAAGGCACGGGCTGTCGTGACATGGTGCTTATTGGCAACCTGACCATGCTGCCCCAGTGCAAAGAGATTTTCCCACAATTGGAGAAACTCTACAACGTGCGCTTCCACATCCCCAAGTATGCCGAGTTTTGCACCGCTATCGGGGCAGCCTTGGCATATACTCAAAATAATGGATAATTGACAATTGGAATGAGAAAACTGCTATTTGGTCTTGTGTTAATCTGCGTGGCCTTTTTGCCACATACGCAGGCTGGAAGGCTTCACTTTTTCGTCGGAGCTGACACCTTGAAGACTGACACCGTCGTGAATGACACGTTGATGTCGGACACACTGGTTTCCGACTCGCTGAAGGCTGGAAAAAAGGCGAAGAAAGATGAGTCGGAGTACGAAAAACTGATGAAGAAAGGCGGCACAGAGTTGAAAGGCCTGTTCACCGTGCGGCATATCGAGGACGACTATTACTTTGAGGTGCCCGACTCCATGTTGGGCCGGCTGTTGCTCTGCGTCACCCGTTTCACTGCCGTGCCCCAAGGCTTCGGACAGTTTGCTGGCGAGGAGGTTACCCATAGTACCATCTATTTTGAAAAGCGCGACGACAAGACCCTGCTCATGCGACAGTATGTGTTGAGCTGTCTGGCCGACGACAAGGACAATATCGCCCGAACTTTGGAGAAATCAACGGTCGATCCCATTGTCATGGCTTTCAAAATTATCGGGCAGAACAAAGTGAAGGATGCCCGTTTAGTCAACGTGACCAACCTTTTCAAACAGGATAACAACCTTTTCAGTTTCCCCTCGGCAGCCAAGACCACATTGAAGGTGGGCGGACTGCAGGGCGACCGCACTTTCATTGATACGATGAAGGTATTCCCCACCAATATTGAGATTGTTACCACACGCACTTACGGCAGCACGCCGGCAGCTTCGGCTGCGTCGAAGACCGGATCGGTGACTATGGGCTTCAACACCTCGATGGTGCTGCTTCCCCGTACACCTATGCGCAAGCGGTTGTGGGACGAGCGGGTAGGCTATTTTGTGAACACGTTCCGTCAGTTCAGCGACGACCAGACAAAGGCACAGCATGAGTCGTTCATCTCACGATACCGTTTGGTGCCTAAGAACAAGAAGGCTTATTTGGCCGGACAACTGTCGGAGCCAGAGAAGCAGATTGTCTACTATATTGACCCTTCTACGCCGAAGAAGTGGATTCCGTATCTTATCCAGGGCATCAACGACTGGAACGTGGCCTTCGAAGCCGCAGGTTTCAAGAATGCCATCATAGCCAAGGAGTGGCCGAAGAACGATACAACCATGAGCCTCGACGATGCACGTTTTTCGGTGCTGCGTTATCTGCCATCTGAAACGGAGAATGCCTACGGGCCGCGCATTGTCGACCCCCGTTCGGGAGAGATCATCGAGGCGCATATCTGCTGGTTCCACAACGTGATGAATCTGCTCACGAAATGGTACATGGTGCAGTGCGGCCCATTGGACAAGCGCGCCCAGAAGATGAAGTTTGACGACAAACTGATGGGTCAGCTCATCCGCTTCGTGTCCTCTCATGAGGTGGGCCATACATTAGGGCTGCGCCACAACATGGGTGCTTCGTTTGCCACACCTGTCGAAAAACTGCGCGACAAGCAGTGGGTGGAGCGCAATGGGCACACGGCTTCTATCATGGACTATGCCCGTTTCAACTATGTGGCCCAGCCCGAGGACAAGATAGGGGAGAAGGGGCTCTTCCCCCGTATCAACGACTACGACAAGTGGGCTATCAAGTGGGGTTACCAATGGCGGCCGGAATTCAAGGATGAATTTACCGAGAAGGAGCAGTTGATGAAGGAGACCACCAATGTGCTAAAGCAGAATCCACGTCTGTGGTTTGGCGGCGAGGGGCGCGACGAGGATCCCCGTTCGCAGACTGAGGACTTGGGCGACAATAGCGTGAAGGCTTCCGAATATGGCCTGAAGAACCTGAAGCGTGTCATGGATAATCTTCTTGAATGGACACGTGAGGAAAACGACCGCTATGAAGACTTGTCGATGATGTACGATCAAGTGGTCGGACAATATACCCGCTACATGAACCATGTGCTAAAGAATATTGGCGGGCGTTACCGTAACAATATGCCGGGACAGGAACCGCAGACCAATGTGCCACGCGAGCGGCAGCAAGAAGCTTTACAGTACATCGGACGTAACGTGTTCGAAGCACCCGAATGGCTCTATCCCGCACATATTATTAATAAGGTGGGCGTTGACCCTACGGCTCAGCAGAACTCCCGACAGGAGAATGTCGTCGGACGGGTGCTGACAGCATACATACTCAATAACCTTTGTAGTCAGAGAGGGAGCGAGGGGAGCTATTCCGTGGGCGACTATCTCGATGACCTCTTTGCCGAAGTGTGGAAGCCTTTGGCCGGCAGCGACTGGCAGAAGAGTGAACGGCGCAACTTGCAGCGGGTCTATGTGGCACAGCTTAACAAGCTCGTCAATCCCGACGAGAAGGCTACGGCAGTAAACCGTGTTGACAACAGCGATGCCATGCTCTACCTCTTGCAGCATCTTGACAAGGTTGAGCAGTATCTCAAGGCGCAGCCCTCCCAGGGCATTGATGGCCTGCACTATCAGGACTTGTTGGAACGGCTGACACTGATTCGTGAGCGGCGCAAGTCGCCCTCTGCACGCTGATCCTTTTTCAGTGCCGAACTGCTCTTGGGGCATAGTTAGTGTAATAGAATAAATTACCTAATAATGGTGATTGCCGATTTTAGTGAAAAGTCGTACCTTTGCCCCCGATTTGTCTGAATCAACATTACATAACATTATTCACATTTTAAACACAATTCACATGAAAAGAATTTTTACACTTCTGTCGGTACTTACGGCGATGATTCTGTTGCCGTTTGCTGCCAATGCCCAGACTTACACTGTGGCAGGTTCAGCCGCTGTGCTGAATGGTGATGCTTCATGGGCACAGGCCAATGAGGCTAATGACATGACAACCGAGGACGGAACCGTCTACACGCTGACCATCAGTGGCATCAACGTAGAAACCGGTACGTACGAGTTCAAAGTGGTGCAGGATCACGAATGGACAAACTGCTGGCCTTCAAGCAACTATGTGATTACTATCAGTGAGACCGCCAAGTACGACATTGTCTATTCTTTCAATGCCGACACTAAGGAAATAGGTGTCGTTGCAACCAAAGTGGGTGATTTCGATGGCTCTACCGACAAGATTTATACTGTGGCAGGATCTGCTGCTGTATTGGGATCAAGTTGGGGTCAGACCGACACCAATAATGAAATGGTAAAGGGTGAAGACGGTATCTATCGTTTAGTGAAAGAGAATGTCGAACTGACAAGTGGTACTACCTATGAGTACAAGGTGGTGGTAAACCATGATTGGGGCACCGCTTATCCATCAGTCAATGCTACGTTCACTGTCTCTGAGGATGGAAAATACAATGTCACATTCACTTTCGACGAAAGCAGCAAAGTCGTGAATGCCATTGCTGAGGCTGTCGTGGAAACTGTTGTTTTCGACTTCACTACCGATGCTCTGCGTGGTTATGTAGGTACGACTATGACCGATGTGAATGGCTATATCTACAATGAGACTTATACCATCGATGGCGTTTCTTTGCAGGTTACTGCCGGTGCGGCTCCTTCACGTATTTATGAAGATGCTAACCGTGGCGTGAATCTCGTGATTTACAACAACTATGGTACGATGACATTCTGCGCTCCACAAGGCATGACAATTACGAAGATCGTGTTCACCGCTGCAGGCAATAGCAACATCAACAAGTTCACGCCTACCAGTGGAACTGTCGACGGAATGGTTTGGGAAGGCAATGCAGAGGGTGTCCGCTTCACACAGGGCGCAACGTCTTATCTGGCAAATGCCATTGTCACAGTGACAAATAAGAATGCAGAGACAGTGGCTTTGGCACCCATTGAGTATGTGGAGTGTGCCAACATTGCTGCTTTCAACGCTTTGGAAGTGGGCGAGTATGCCAAGGTGATGCTGAACGATGCAGAGGTGATCGGCAAGTCGGCTGACGGCTATAGCACCGTATGGATTCAGGATGTTACAGGCGGTTGCTGGATTCAGTACACATCGCTGAACAACAGGCTTACGGAGGGAACCAAGGTCAACGGCTTTGTTTACGTTGCAAAGCGTTCCACCAGTGGCAATCCTCAGATGAAGGAAAGTGTTGACACGCCTGCCAGCGAGATCGCTTCCCGTGAGATTGACGAGTTTACCGCTATTACGGGAAATACCATTGCTGAGATCAATGTGCCCGAGAACCTGAACCGTGTCGTGAAACTGTACAATGTTTCGTTTGTGGCTACCAGTGCTACCGCAGGCACGCTGACCCTTGGTGGTGAGACTATCAACGTGAACAACGGTACTGCCACTGCCAACCAGCAGTTGCACATGCTGGAATGGGCAAAGGACGATACGATGGAGAATGTGAATGTGGTTGGTATCCTTGTGGCCACTTCGGCTACAGATGCTTCGAAGAACCAACTGCTTCCCATTTCGATGGTCGACAGCGTGGTTGATGGTATCAGTAATGTCAATGCTGCCAATGCCGATGTCCAGATCTACAACCTGCAGGGTGTTCGCATGAACAAGGTGCAGAAGGGTGTCAACATCGTCAACGGCAAGAAGGTCGTGGTGAAGTGATTTTGCATTCAACAATCAATAAGATTCACAGATTATGAAAATGATCACTTCAACGAAGGTGCTGGCTCTTGCCGCCAGTATGTTGGTGGCTGGTACAGGAGCCATCGATGCAAAACCCAAGAAGCCCAGTGGCGGTTCGGTGAGTGGCGACCTTGTCATCAGCAAGGTGTTCTACAACAACATGATGAACAATGAGGAGAAGGCGTTCATCATGGCCAACTACATTGAACTCTACAACAATACGGGCGATACGCTCGACATCACGGGCATCTATCTTGGCGTGGCCGACAACACCAGCTCTACGAGTAACAAGTTTCCGTATGCTTGGACGGCTGCCAACATGAAAGAATCCCACAAGGACAAGATTGCCCTGAAGCAGGTTTTCCAGATTCCCGCCGACAACACTTGTCTTTTGGCACCGGGAAAGAGCATCGTGATTTGCAATGCAGCCGAGAACCATACCCTTGTGGCTTCGAAGGCTCCCGACTTGACGCAGGCTGATTTCGAGGTGAAGAGCGAGCACAACGCCTATAAGGATCATCACAATGCCAACGTGCCTGCCCTGAACTTGGTCTATACCAATTCCGCATCGAACACTTTCCTACATTTCATGTCGCCTGGCCCTTACGGATTGGTACTGCTGGCCGCCGACAGCAAAGTGGACACTTTCGAAGAAGACTTCTACCGCGACCAGACCGATGGCGATAAGTTCATGATGGTTCCCGCCTATAAGACCATCGATGCCGTTGACCTCGTGGAACATTCGGCAAAGACTGAGCCTGATGCCTCCCAGAAGCGCATGCCCGACAGCTACGATGCCGGATGGATGGCCACCACATCGCCCGGTGGTAACCATGGGGAGGCACTGATGCGAAAGACGGCTTTCATCACGCCCGGTGGACGTACTGTACTCTATGACACCAACAATTCAAGTGTGGACTTCGAGGTGACCACCGACCTGAGTATCCGTACATACGGCACCGCCCTTGCAGGCCTTTCAGAGACCTCCATCACGATTCCCGAAAGCGGCTATTTGGCTGTTAAAATGGAAAAGCCCTTTTTCGGAGGAAATGGCGTGGTTTTTGCCTATGTGAATGCCAGTGTCAATTCGTCAGACTTCGCCTATAACGAATTTGCTGGTGACTCGCTGCTGTTGATGTCTGCCGACTGGATTGCAATAGCCAAACCGGGCACCTACAAGGTGTTCTATTCGGAGGCACAACCCATGCTGCGCACACGTTCAACTTCGCAGGAGTGGAGCGACGAGAACCATCTGGAGCTTACGGGCGGTAAGAAGAACCGCACCATCTATAAGTTCTCGAATGCAGTGGGTAGTGTAGGCTTCCAGCGCGTGCCTGCCACTGGCGGCAACTACAACATGGCCGACTTCGCCGACGGTGACCGTCTCTTTGTCTCGCTGACGCCAACCATTGTCGACAACTTCAAAGCCACTTTCGGCGTGAGCGACCTCGACTTCATTCCTTGGCATGGCACTACGCCCAGTCAGATTGTCGATGGCATTAGCACTGTGACCTTGAAGCCCGCTTCGTCTGCCATCTTCGACCTACAGGGTCGTAGGGTTGATGGTAAGCCTACGCATGGTCTCTATATCGTTAATGGCAAAAAAGTGGCATTCTAACTCCACCTTTCGTTACTGTCCGACACACAACTGCGGTGCCTTCGTTTAGGTAAGGCACCGCAGTTCTATATTTTTTACGAGAATCGGTATTATGGTAAATAGAGTAAAGGGGAAAGTAAAAAGGCTTTGTTGTTGCACATCGGGATGCGACCTAACAAAGCCTTTTATGGATTTCTATTGAATCTTGATTATTATTCTTCTTTTTTCTTGGCAGCTGCTTCAGGAGCTTTCTTGTAGCGCTTGTTCAAACCATTGATCACATCCTGAGTGATGTCAAATTTTTTGTCAGCAAAAAGAATAGCACTCTTATTGACAATCATATCATACTTTTTATCCTTATTATATATAGCAAGGAAATTATTCAGGCTGTCCTGTAATGCCTGTAGGAATTTTTGCTGCTCTGAAGCCAGTTCGTTTTCAAGACGTGCCTGAAGCGCAGCCAAATCGTTCTGCTGACGTTGCAAGGCTGCCTGAACACTTTCGGCCTGCTCGCGACTTGTAAAGCCATTGTTTTGAAGTTTCTGCTGGAAGTTGTTGGCTGCTGACTGGAGCTGATTGCCTTTCTGTGTAAGTGTGTTACGTGCATTCAGGCTCTTCTTTTCGAGTTCCTTGCTCTTCTCCTTGGCAAAGTCGAACTGAGTCATCAAAGAGTCAACCTCGATATAAGCCACTTTGAGGCTTACTTGTGCACTTGAGTCGGAATTAGCCGTAGGTTCGTTGTCTAATTTGGGTGACTGATTGTTGCATGAAGCGAAAAACAATCCAGCAAAAAGTGCTAATACAATGTTCTTTTTCATTTGAAATTGGTTATTTTGATTTCTTATTATGCTCATTCACGGAAAACTTGCTTTTTGTCCGCATCTCGATGTCTTGCACTGTGACGCAATGAATGCCCCGGTCTCGCATGGCTTTTGAGTCATGTATGTGCTGAGACGCGAAACTCCCGTTCTTCTTCAAAAACACCTTTATACATAAAAATGCAAGTGCTATAGCAATTATTAACGCAGTCGATAGAAAGATTTCCGTCATTTTTTATTAATTTTGCGCTGCAAAGTTAAGCAATAAAGCCGAAACATAGAAGATTAAAGATTAAATAATATTGAAAAATGAATAAAAGTGAGTTAAAACCCGCTGTCGTCTTTGAACAGTTTGCAAAGATTAACGAAATTCCACGTCCTTCAAAGCGTGAAGAGAAAATGATTGACTATCTGAAAAGTTGGGGCAAAAGCCATGGCTTGGAGACAATCGTCGATGAAACCGGCAATGTGCTGATTCGTAAGCCTGCCACGAAAGGCATGGAGAATTGCAAGACGGTGATTCTGCAGAGCCACATGGACATGGTATGCGACAAATTGGTGGATGTGGAGTTCGACTTCGACAAGGATTCCATCAAGACCTATATTGATGGAGAATGGCTGACGGCAGAAGGAACTACATTAGGAGCTGACGACGGCATCGGATGCGCTATTGAGTTGGCTATTCTTGCCAGTGACGATATAGAACATGGCCCGTTGGAGTGTGTCTTCACACGCGATGAAGAGACTGGTCTTAGCGGTGCCGAAGGTATGAAACCTGGCTTCATGACAGGCGACTACCTCATCAATCTGGATTCAGAAGACGAAGGCGAGATTTTCGTTTCGTGTGCTGGTGGCCGCAATACCACAGCAAAATTCACCTTCAATCGTGAGGACTCCCCTACCCTGTTCTTTATGCGCGGCCAACTGAAAGGTCTCGTGGGCGGACATTCGGGCGACGACATCAACAAAAAACGCGCCAACGCCATCAAGATTCTCGGACGTTTCCTCTATCAGGAAATGCGTCGGTATGAGGGAATCCGTCTGGCACAGTTCCATTCCGGCAAGCTCCATAACGCGATTCCACGTGACGGCTCCTTCGTCATTGGTGTACCCACAGAGCTGAAGGAAACGGTCATGGCTGACTGGAATGTCTTTGCAGCCCAAGTGGAAGACGAGTTCCATGTGACAGACACCTCCATGGTGTGGAGCATGGAATCAACAACGGCTGAACCTGTCATTGAAGAAGCAGTAGCCAAGAATTTCGTCCGTGCCCTTCAAGCCGTTGACAATGGCATCTACGCCATCTGTCAGGATGAAGCTTTGGGTGGCATGGTAGAGACCTCTTCTAACATTGCCAGCGTACACACTGAGGAAAATGAGATCAATATTCTTTCTTCGCAGCGAAGCAACGTCATGTCGAACCTCGACAATATGTGTGCCACCATCGTTGCCACCTTCGAGTTAGCAGGTGCCAAAGCTTGGTCGAGCGACGGCTATCCTGCTTGGAAGATGCGCCCGGACAGCGAGCTGACAGCTATTGTGCGTGATACCTATAAAGAACTGTTTGGCAAGGAGCCTATTGTACGTGGCATACATGCCGGATTAGAGTGTGGATTGTTCTCCGAACGCTATCCAAACCTTGACATGGTTAGTTTCGGCCCGACCCTTCGTTTCGTCCACACACCCGATGAGCGTTTGCATATCCCCACTGTACAGATGGTGTGGGATCATCTGCTGCTTGTGTTGAAACGGATTAAATAAATGAGTAAGGATTATATAGAAATCAAAGGTGCGCGCGTCAACAATCTGAAGAATGTGGACGTGCGCATTCCACGCAATAAATTAGTGGTGGTGGCTGGCGTTTCGGGTAGTGGCAAGTCATCGTTGGCCTTCGACACGCTTTATGCCGAGGGACAACGTCGTTATGTCGAGAGCCTGTCGAGCTACGCCCGTCAGTTCCTTGGTCGCATGAACAAACCCGAATGCGACTTCATCCGGGGCATCCCACCCGCCATTGCCATTGAGCAGAAAGTCATTGCACGTAACCCTCGTAGTACTGTTGGCACTTCCACAGAAATCTACGAATACCTGCGGTTGCTCTATGCACGCATAGGTCACACCTATTCGCCCATCAGTGGTGAAGAAGTGAAAAAACACTCCACAGAAGATGTCATCCGCAAAACAAAGGAGTTTTCGAAAGGCACGAAGTTCGTGGTTTTGGTTCCTATACATATCCCCGAAGGCAGAAGCCTCGACCAGCAATTAAAGGCAGAGGTTCTTCAGGGCTTTTCACGCATCTTTGTCAACAATGAATTTGTAAGGATAGAGGACTTCCTGAAAGAACAGGCTTCGACAACGCCGCTATCGGAAATCTATTTGGTTATTGACAGATTGTCGGTGGACGATTCGAAAGATGCTATTGCTCGTCTGGTGGACTCTGCTGAAACAGCCTTCTATGAGGGACAAGGCGAATTGCGCCTCATGTTCCTGCCCTCGAATATCGCCTACGATTTCTCCACTCGATTTGAAGCTGACGGCATCACCTTTGAAGAGCCGACAGACCAGCTGTTCTCATTCAACTCTCCCGTGGGGGCATGTCCTGAATGCCAGGGGTATGGGCGAGTGATCGGTATCGACGAGCATTTGGTTATTCCCAACACCTCACTCAGTGTCTATGATGGCTGTGTGGTGTGTTGGCATGGCGATAAGATGGGCGAGTGGAAAAACTGGTTCTGCCGGAATGCCGCCAAAGATGATTTCCCGATTTTCGAGCCTTACTATAGCCTGACCCAGAAACAGAAAGAACAGCTCTGGCATGGATTGCCGAGCGATGCACGTAAGGATTTGCATGACAAACCATGTATCGACTCGTTCTTCCAGATGGTGACAGAGAATCAGTACAAGATACAGTACCGTGTCATGCTGAGTCGCTATCGGGGCAAGACGACCTGTCCGAAGTGCCATGGGACACGCTTGAAGCCAGAGGCCGATTACGTGAAGATTGGAGGACGAAGCATTTCTGATCTGGTGCAAATGCCCGTGAAACGGTTGGCCGAATGGTTCGCACGTCTGGAATTGTCAGATCATGACATTAACGTTGGACGACGGCTCTTGGTGGAAATCAAGTCGCGCCTGCAATTCCTTCTTGACGTGGGATTAGGCTACCTTACGTTGAATCGCCTCTCCAATACGCTCAGTGGCGGCGAAAGCCAACGCATCAATCTGTGTACCTCGCTCGGCAGCAGTCTTGTAGGCTCGCTGTATATCCTTGACGAGCCATCGATAGGACTCCATTCTCGCGATACCGATCGTTTGATCCATGTTCTCCGTGAACTGCAGAAATTGGGCAACACGGTGATCATTGTTGAACATGATGAAGAGATCATCCGTTCGGCTGATTATCTTATTGACGTAGGTCCTGACGCGGGCCGATTGGGAGGCGAGATTGTCTTCGAAGGTGATGCAAAGGAAATCAACGATGCTTCATTGGCGAAATTCCCCAAGAGCTACACCGTGAAGTACCTACTTCACCAATTGGAACTCCCTACTCCATCGTCGCGTCGCCCATGGAACAGGCATATCGACATCAAAGGAGCTCGCATGAACAACCTGCAAGGCATCGACGTGCAGATTCCCTTGAATGCAATGACGATTATCACGGGTGTGAGTGGAAGCGGCAAGTCTTCTTTGATTAAGGGGATTCTTTACCCCGCCCTGAAACGTCACATGGGCGATGTCTACGACGCACCGGGAGAATTCTCTGGTTTGGGAGGCGATATAGATGCCATCAAACATGTGGAATTTGTCGACCAAGATCCTATCGGCAAGTCGACCCGTTCGATTCCCGCCACCTACGTGAAGGCATACGATGCCATACGCGATTTGTATGCCGACCAGCCTTTGTCGAAACAGATGGGGTTCACGTCGCAATTCTTCTCCTTTAATACTGACGGTGGCCGTTGCGATGAATGCAAGGGAGCAGGCACCATTACGGTAGAGATGCAGTTTATGGCCGACTTGGTGCTTGAATGCGAAGCTTGTCATGGGCACCGATTCAAACGTGACATTCTCGATGTCCGCTTCGAAGGAAAGAACATCGATGACGTTCTGAATATGACCATCAGCGAGGCATTAGAGTTCTTTTCCACATACAACCAGAAAAATATTGTCTCACGACTGAAGGCATTGGAGGATGTCGGACTTGGCTATATCAAGCTTGGACAAAATTCGTCGAGCTTGTCTGGCGGTGAGAACCAGCGCGTGAAACTTGCATATTTTATTGGACAGGAGCGGCAGGAACCGACTCTCTTCATTTTCGACGAGCCAACAACCGGACTTCATTTCAACGACATCAAACGTCTGCTTTCCTCATTCAATGCGCTCATCGAACGAGGTCATACCATTGTTGTCATTGAGCACAACATGGATATTATCAAGCAAGGTGACTGGGTTATTGACTTAGGTCCTGAAGGAGGTGATCAAGGAGGCCGTCTCGTTGTGGCAGGTACGCCCGAAACAGTGGCCTCATGTCCACAAAGCATTACAGGTAAATACCTGAAAGAAAAGGGGTTGTAAATATCAGCTCAATAAAATTACAAGGATTCTTCGGGAAAATATTGGTCGAGAAGCTTAACCCCTTCTGTAGTACATAACCCACGCAGCGATACGAGAACGAGATTGTTGAACAGTTGTTCGATGGTGTAGTTCTTGTAAAGTTCGTGAGTCATGACATAGTCGCCGATGGAATTAAACATGAAGGATACCAATTCCAGATTTACGTCATTCCTAAAGTAGCCTTCATCAACGCCACGCGACAAGAAACTGATAAAACGCTCGTGAGAAAGTTGGCGATCCTCATTCAAGTATTTCACGACCGAAGGGTATTTGCCAATCTCAGCAAAAAACGACGGGCTTGTCTCATGGAACTCCTCCACCTTCTTTCGATAGATCTGTAGCATCATTTCCATCACGTTCTCGCTCTCGGAATTCAGCTTCAAAAACGCCTCATATTTCGATGCCTTGTACTTCTTGATGCCTTCAAAGAGCAATTTTTCCTTGTTGTCGTAAATTTCGTAGAGGGTGCGTTTCGAGATGCCCAACAACTGAGCAATGTCGTCCATTCTGACAGCACGAATCCCTTTGGTTGCAAATTCACGCATGGCTGTATCGAGAATCTTTTCCCGAATAGCCATCATGTAAGGTGACTTGTTTTTTTGTCCTGCCATAGTTTCTGCCTATTAATGACAATCGTCTTAACTCATTAAAATCTGCACAATACGTTCTGCGGTACGGCCATCCCAACGGTCAGGCAATGCACATTTCTTCCATTGCCCACTGAGCATCAGACCCAAGGCTTCCGACAACTTTTCTTCGTCGCCCCCGACAAGAACATTTGAACCTACTGTTACGGTCTCCACATGCTCTGTGTAGCTGTTTAAAGTGATGCAGGGCACACCATTGAAAGTGGCTTCTTCGGCCACATTGCCGCTATCCGTGATGATGCCTAACGCATGGGCTGTCAGCCAACCAAATTCCAAATAGGAAAGGGAATCCAGCAAGCGTATCTTGGTGTTGAGCGAAGCAACGACATCGAAAGCCTGAGGCCGGAGGGGGGCATAGACGGGAACATCGCCTGCTTGCGCTACAATCGTATCCAGCAGGGATTTCAGCTTGTTCGTATCTGCAAGCAGCAACTTGCGATTTAGGGTCAACACTAAATATCTTCCTTCGGTCAAATCAATCTGGGGCTTACGAAGGCGCGTGTGGTTGTTGCGGAGTGTGTCCATCAGAATGTTCCCTACCATATAGGTTTGGGAAGTCTCGTGCTGCTCACGAGTGGCAATGCTGTTGCTCTTCACGCCTGCCGTGAAAAGATAGTCAGACAAGGCATCAATAACCAGACGGTTGATTTCCTTTGGCATCTGAATGTCGAAGGAACGTGTCCCGGCCACAAGATGGGCGAGTTTTATTCCTCTTTTCTTTGTGACAATGGCAGTTGCCATTGTAGAGGCAAGGTCATCGACTACAATGACCACATCGACAGGACGATTCTCAAGGAAGGCATCAAACTCGGCTATCACCCTACTCGTGATTTCGTTCAGGCTGACACTGTTGACACCAAGGTATTTCGTGGGAGACGGCATCTGAAGATCATCAAAAAGAGTCGCTTCGAGTGTCGGGTCATTCTCTGCACCGGTGTACACCAGTTCATAGCAGGCTCCTTCGGTTTTCTCAATCGCTTTTATAAGGGGGGCAATCTTTACGAAATTAGGACGAGCACCCACTACAATACATATATTTTTCTTATTCATAGAAACGAAACACTATTTTTTTACTATTCTGACATCCGATACAAGGTCACAGTACCGCCATCACTGTTCGCATAGCGGCGCAGCAATTCCTGTATATAGATGCCGTTTTGCATGACTCGCTCTTCGTTGCCGTCGTACCCATTGATAAGAACCAAGAGATGGCGTGTGTCAATGGTCATTTTGGTACGTTCGTTGTCACTCGTGGGAGTGCCCACCCCACCCTGCTCGTCACGATAGACGGGAAGATGGGCGATATTGATCATTCCCCTTCCTATTCCTTCGTAGGGTTCGCCTTCCCGTCCGATGCCTAAAGTAAGGGTGCCTCCACAGAACTTGGAAGCATCAAAGCCACCAATGCTATAGCCATAAACGATAGAGGCAAGATTGACCAAATCGACAAGTGTGTCTATCTGATAGAGTTCTTTCCCTTGAAGGATTCGGCGAATCAGTTGCTCACTGGCCGGACGATAGCGTGAAGGGTCTTTCCCACATAGTTTGTACACCCGACGAGTGGCAGCTATGCCAGGAAGTTCCTTGAGTGTCTCGGTGGTCAGTTGTTGTCTGTATTTTTCTTCCCAACGATGAATCTCTTCCCATAGTGGGGCTGAATACGAGGTATTCTCCACCATCGCTTCCACAGCTGCCCCCACGAACTCCGGGCAAACGTTGTTGATGTCCTTTGAAACAATTATTTTCATTGCATGAAACAATTTGTCTGTCTATGAATTGAGCATTGACAAAAATTCGTCTTCGTTCACAATGCTCACACCAAGTTTCTGGGCCTTCTCCAATTTCGAAGGCCCCATGTTCTCGCCAGCCAAGATGAATGAAGTCTTTCCGCTGATGGAGCCGACATTCTTGCCACCGTTCTGCTCAATGATTCGCTTGTACTCATCGCGTGAATGATGGGAAAACACACCGCTGATAACGATACTCTTACCAGCAAGCTTGTCAGTTGATTGCATGACTTGCTCTTCCGTCAATGCCATCTGAAGACCGTATCCACGAAGACGATTGACAATTTCAAGGTTTTTCTCATCGTGGAAATAACCGATAATGCTTTTAGCCATGATCTCACCAATGCCTTCCACTTCCTGCAGTTCCTGAAGACCAGCCGTCATCAGTGCATCAATATTCTTGAAATGATGGGCAAGGATACGTGCGGAATTTTCGCCCACGAACCGAATTCCAAGTGCAAAAACGACACGTTCAAAAGGCACTTGCAAAGACTGCTTGATGCTGTTCACTATCTTCTGGGCCGATTTCGTGCGACTTCCGTCACCGTTAATCTGCTGGACTTCAATATCATATAGGTCGGCCACGTTCTTGATTAGTCCGCGACGATAGTACTCGTCAACCGTTTCAGGACCTAAGGAATCGATGTTCATGGCCTTGCGTGCAATGAAATGCTCAATCCGACCCTTAATCTGTGGAGGACAACCGTAAACATTTGGGCAATACCAAGCCGCTTCACCTTCATAGCGCACCAGTCGGGACCCACATTCGGGACAGTGTTGGATGAATTGCACCGGTTGGGCAATCAATGGACGTTGGTCGATGTCGACACCCACAATCTTCGGGATAATCTCCCCACCTTTTTCCACATAGACATAATCGCCGATATGCAAGTCGAAGGATTTGATGAAATCTTCATTGTTGAGCGTTGCCCTCTTTACTGTAGTGCCGGCCAACTGGACAGGCTCCATATTGGCCACAGGGGTCACGGCTCCTGTACGTCCCACCTGATAAGTGACTTCGCGAAGTCGGGTGCATGCCCGTTCGGCTTTGAACTTATAGGCAATTGCCCAACGAGGGCTCTTTGCCGTGAATCCAAGTGAACGTTGCTGTCTTAAACTATTGACTTTTAGTACAATACCATCGGTGGCTACTGGAAGATTCTTGCGCTCTGAATCCCAATAGGCAATATACTCAAGAATCTCATCAATAGTCTTCACCTTTCGCATGCCCTCGCTGATTTTGAATCCCCATGAGCGGGCCGCTTCAAGATTCTCATAATGTCCATCGGCAGGCAGTTCCTCGCCTAACAGATAATAAAGATATGCATCCAACTGACGCGAAGCAACGATACGCGAATCAAGACTTTTCAGTGTTCCGCTCGCGGCATTGCGAGGATTGGCAAACAATGGCTCTTCAGCTGCCTCACGCTCTATGTTCAATCGCTCGAACACGCTCCACGGCATCAAAATCTCACCCCGGATTTCAAACTCATGAGGATAACCTTGGCCGGGGAGGACAAGTGGAATGGTACGAATTGTTTTCACGTTATTCGTGACATCATCCCCATGTACGCCGTCACCTCTTGTGACACCTCTCATGAGCTTTCCGTCAACGTATGTAAGCGAGATGGAAAGGCCATCGTATTTCATTTCGCAACAAACCTCGAAATCCTCACCTGACAAACCTTTGCGAACACTCTCATACCAATCGCGCACTTCCTGCTCACTATAAGTGTTGGCCAATGAAAGCATCGGGTACTTATGTGTGACTTGTTGGAACTCACCGTTTATGTCACTTCCCACACGCTGGGTTGGCGAATTCGGATCAGCCATCTCAGGATGGCGTGCTTCAAGATCTTGTAGCTCACGCATCAAAAGATCGAATTGCTGATCGTCGATGATTGGCTGATTGAGCACATAATACCGATAATTATGCTCATGCAGCTCTTTGCGCAGTTGGGCAATTCTTTGCTGTTCGTTTGGATCTGTCATGCTGTTTTTTGCTATTTTATGCAAAGGTAAGTTTTTTTTTTAGAAATAGAACAATGTTTTATCAAAAATATTGTACCTTTGCACCAAGTAATTCAATATAAATCACACATGAAACGACTTTATTTAGCTTTGCTGATGATGTTGCCAATGGCCGTCTTCGCCCAAGACAATACGTGGGAACAAACCAATCCTGATGCACCTGTAAAAGAGAATGCCAACCCGAAGTATTTGGCAGGTGCGGTACCTGAAGTGAATGGAAAAGTGGTGTTCTCAACCACTATTAAGGCATCAGGAAAGTCGAAGAAAGAAATCTATGATTTGCTTCTTGGATATTTCACTAAGATGACAACAGAGCCCAATCAGTTTGAGCAGAGCCGTATTTCGGTGACTGACGACGAAAAACATGAAACCCTGGCAGGTTCCTATCAGGAGTGGTTGGTATTCAAGAACAAGCCTCTCTCACTTGACCGCACACGTTTTTTCTACCAGCTTTCAGCCGAGATAAAGGACGGAGAAGCCATTGTGAAGATGTCCCGAATCTATTACATCTATGATGAGGAACGCCAACCCATTACTTATCAGGCAGAGGAATGGATTAACGACCGTTATGGTCTGAACAAGAAGAAGACCAAGACCGCACGTGTCAGCGGAAAGTTCCGTCGTAAAACGATTGACCGTAAAGACTATATTTTCGGCAAACTGGAACAATTGCTGACCAAATAGTCAGGATCTGTGTGTAACTAAACGGACGATTCTACAATGTATATAAGCAAGAACGATTCATCGAAAGACGAACTCTGGCGACGATTCCACCATGATGAAGAGGAAGAGCCGGAAGAGCGTGACCGCTTCTTCAACCTGCGTCAGGGGCTGAACCTCATTTTCATTGTGATGTCAATTGTTGGCGTTGCGATGTGGTTATACGGTCATCGTGATACAGGAATCTATATACTCATCATTGGTTCGTTGTTCAAGTTTGCAGAATTGTCATTGCGTATCGTGAAATTTTAGGGATTCGGATGAAGAGACTCATATCTGCCTTCCTCTTTGTGATTGCCCTTCATGCATCAGGACAATCATTGACTGGCATGGATAATTTTGACAACATGAACCAGTTCAACAATGATGGAAGCAACGCCAATTTCAATCCACATAATAACGACACCACGCGAAAGAGCGTGACGGTGCCCAAGGGAATTTATGTTTGGACAGTTGACAGGAAACTGGGCAATATCATCAAGGCAGAAGTAGATACACTCCCTCATTTGTTCCCACAATCCACATTGGGTACGGGGGCGAATGGCGAATACAACACTTTAGGCTCCAACTACACTTCACGCCTCTCTCGCATTTTCATCAACCGTCCTATCGGTGAGCAATTCATTTTCACCCAATATTATGATCAGGTCCAAAAATCGCCCGACCAGTTCCATTTCACGAATACACTATCGCCTATCACCAATTTGAATTATAACAGTTGTGGTGACAAGCAGAATGGTGAGGACCGGCTTGATGCAAAATTTGCAGTCAATTTCGGTAAAAAACTTGGCCTTGGTTTTGACCTTGATTATAATTATGCCCGAGGCTATTATCAGAATCAGAACATTTCGCACTTCAACGCCACCCTCTATTCATCCTATCTGGATGATAAATATCAGATGCATGTTCTCTTCACGACCCGTCATCAGAAAGCTACAGAGAATGGCGGTATCACCAACGATGACTATATAACTCATCCCGAACTTTTCACCGAATCGTACACAGAAAACGAAATTCCTGTGATTCTTTCGTCCAACTGGAACCGAAATGATTCACGTCATTTCTTCCTGACTCACCGCTACAATATTGGCTTCTATCGGGAGGTTCCGATGACCGAGAAAGAAATCCAAGCCAAGAAAGAGGCTGAAAAGACAAGACAAAATGCCGAGGCGAACAACAGGCCAAAAGGTCGTGACGAAGGAAAAACGATGAATGCCCCATACGCAGGACGACCGGCCGATGCCAAGGTGATGGGTGATGAACCCGGATTTGTCAAGGCAGATACTGTGGCTCATGACACCACTCGCATCAAGGTTTCATCGAAGGAAGTTGCAGACAGTCTTTTGGCGGCAGAACCTGTCGACTCTGCACGTCTCTACATGAAAAAGGAGTTTGTTCCAGTCACGAGTTTTATCCATACATTGGATTATGACTATTATGACCGAACCTTCTTGGCCTATCAGTCTCCTAAAAACTATTATGCAAATACCTATTTTGACAATTTAGGCAATGGCAGCTATGCCGGCGACTCCATTTATGACCAGACAAAGTATCAGATGGTTCGAAATACCGTTGGAATCGGACTTCTCGAAGGATTCAACAAATGGGCTAAGGCTGGTCTTCAAGCTTATGCCACCCATGAGTTCCGACGGTTCGACATGCCTGAGACTGATGGAAGTGGAACGGCCCACATGGAACGATGGTCAGAACACACAGTCAGTATTGGTGCCCGTCTCTCGAAGACCCAAGGAAAGACGCTCCATTACAATCTTTCGGGAGAGACATGGCTGTTAGGCGAAGATTTAGGACAGCTGAAGTTGGATTTCTCCACTGACCTGAACTTTTCACTATGGGGCGACTCTGTAAAACTGGCAGCAAAAGCATATCTTTATCGATTGAAGCCAACATTTTACGAACGTCACTACCACGCTAAGCATTTCTGGTGGGACAACTCATTGGATATGACGCATCGCATGAGGGCAGAAGGCTTGTTCTCATACCAAAAGACGAAAACACAGTTGCGCGTGGCCATTGAGGAAATTCAGAATTATACATATTTCGGAATCTACAATAATCGTACGACTTCCGACCTCACGGGGATGAAAGCACAGGTGCATCAGTCATCAGGCATTCTCCATGTCTTGACGGCTCAGATTGACCAGAAGATGTCCTTGGGACCTATTCATTGGGACAATCAGCTTACCTACCAAACAAGTTCCGACAAGTCTGTCCTTCCCTTGCCCATGCTCAATGTGTTCTCAAATCTTTATCTGAAGTTTGTCTACGCCAAAGTGCTTACCGTAGAGCTTGGTGGTTGTGCCACCTATTTCACTGCGTATGAAGCTCCTGACTTTCTGCCTCAGCTCAATCAGTTTGCCATTCAGGAAAATGGTAGTAGCAAGGTGGAATTGGGCAATTTCCCCATCATTGATGTCTATGCGAATTTGCATCTAAAGCATGCCCGGTTCTTTATCATGATGAACAACGTTGCTCATAAGAATTTCAACCAAATGAATTTCCTTGTCCCCCACTATGCCTTGAACCGGCAGATACTAAAGCTGGGCGTTTCGTGGAACTTCTTCAATTAATGTCTGATACCAATACTTGAACTTGTAAAGTCGATGGCTATTGGATGGTAAGGTCTTCAAGCCTGACACCTTTCAGCGACTTTAGGTAATTGCTGCGCATCTCCAACACCTGCTTCCAATTGCTTGAGACCAATTCACCCAAAGGCAGGTCAATTTTCCACTTTCCACGAGCCTCGATCCTGTCGACGAGTACACCCAAACTAAGGTTGCTCAAACTCTCTGCTGGCAGATATTGCGATGCTTCTCCCTTTTCGTCGGAAGTGATTTCTATCAAAAGGTTCGACTCCACCATGATAAACAGCAGATCATTGACAATACGTACAGGGATATTGGTTTCTCGACTCAATTCTTCTTTGGTGTATGGGCGCTTTCCGTTTTTGAATCTCAGACAAATACGCGACATGAGGATTACCGAGAGCATCGTCTGATAGCGTAGGCTGATGTCACTGGTTTTCGTGTCGTAATCATAATAGTCAAGATTCTGACTGGTATAGGATAGTTCGGCACCAAAAAGACAGATGGTCCAGGAAATCTGAATCCAGAGCATAAACAATGGCAATGCGGCGAACGACCCGTAGATGGCATTATAGCTTGTCATCCATATCTGGGAGTTGATATAGAAAAATTGCAGCCATTGCATCGCAATACCAGAGAGAATACCTGGCACAATGGCATTCTTCACCTTTACATGGGTGTTCGGCATGAAGACGTAGAGGGCAATAAAGAGTGCCGACATCAGAAAATAAGGTGAAATGTTGATGAGAAAACGTACAGCAGGCCCTAACAGCACGTATCCGTTGAGCGAATGCGACAGTGTGACCATGTAGATGCTCAAACCCGACGAGAGGACTATCAGGATGGGGAACATGAAGAACATGGCCAGATAGTCGGTGAATGTACGGAAAATGCTTCTTGGCTTCTTCACCTGCCAGATTTCATTGAATGTCGCTTCAATATTACTCACCAGCATGAGCACCGTATATAGCATGAAAATCAAGCCCACTCCTAAAAAGATACCGCTCTTCGTGTGGACGAGATAGCTGTTGACAAAACCAATAATGACCTCAGCTGCCTGGGGTTGGGAACTAAATGCCTCACGAAACCACACCTCTATATATATACTATAGCCGAAGCCTCGGGCTATGGCAAACACCACGGCCATAATTGGAACGATAGCCAAAAGAGTGGAGTAAGTAAGGGCTGCCGCCTGATTCACCACTCGCTTGGTGGTGAAGAAACGGATGGCCAAATAGAGAATCTTCAAGATTTCATAGAACAATCTCTTCAACGGGGGCAGTTCGTCGGGGGATGTCCGCCATATATCAACTTGAAAGAAATGTATAATGTGCTGGTAGTTCATAATTGTTCTGATCAAAAAAAGAAAGCACTGCCCCTATAAGCCGGGTTCTGTTCTGACAAGATGTCAGCGCCTGTCATTTATCTACTACACACGTCACCGTGTGTCTCAAGCATTCTACCCTCCATCGTACTTTCGTTCGGGCGGGCAACCCTTCAACCACATGATGCGGAAACGATGGTTTACATGAACTTGCAGCCTCCAGACGGAACAGCCCGCCGATCACCCGACGGCTGGTGGTCTCTTACACCGCCTTCTCACCCTTACCCCACCTGCCTCGGTTCTCCTTACGAAGCCTGAGGAGGCTTGTCGGGGCGGTTATTTTCTTCTTCCGTATCCAACTGTCACCAACTGCTTCTACTTTCAGAAGTGGAGTGCCCTGTGCTGCCCGGACTTTCCTCTCGTCTCCCCTTTCAGAAAAACCAGCGACACGCCAGGACAGTGCTTTCAGTCGGCAAAGTTACTAATTTTTATTTAATTTAAGTCATTAAACGAATGTAAAATTCCCAAATCATGTCGCAAACAGAACTTAAAGGCACTTTTCAAACTGTTAAAATGCAAGAAAAACGACCGACAAATTGGCATGTTTCAAACTTTTGCCTATATATTTGCAATGTCGGTTTTAACTGATAACAGATTATTAACAAACAGAAAGTAAATATGAAAAAGATTGTAAATTACATTGTTCCCACCTTGTGTGTGGTAGCCATTGTTTTCTCGGTAGCAGCATTCAACAAGACCTGTGCAGCCACTCCGTCAACACCATCCGTAACGGCAATGAGTGCAGCTCCAGCCGGTCAGCCTGTCGACCTGACATACGCAGCCGACAAGGCACTTCCTACAGTTGTCTATATTAAGAACACACAAAACTCGAAGACTCAGACAGTAGAGTATAGTGACCCCTTCGAGGATTTCTTCAATGACCCGTTTGGCGGCTTCTTCGGTCGTGGTAATGGCGGCAAGCAGAAACGTCAGGTGCAGACCCCGAAACGAGTGGGTGCCGGTTCTGGTGTGATTATTTCGAAGGATGGTTACATCGTGACAAACAACCATGTGGTCGATGGAGCCGACGAGCTTACTGTGACACTCAACGACAACACCGAATATTCTGCCCGTATCATCGGTGCCGACAAGACCACTGATTTGGCACTGATAAAGATCGACGGCAAGAATCTGCCCGCCATTGTCGTTGCCAATAGCGACAATGTGAAAGTCGGCGAATGGGTGCTTGCTGTGGGCAATCCATTGGGCTTGAACAATACTGTGACTGCCGGCATCGTTTCGGCCAAAGCACGTACCATGGGCGAAGGCGTATCTTCAATGATTCAGACGGATGCCGCCATCAATCAGGGAAACTCTGGCGGTGCATTGGTCAACACGAATGGCGAACTCATCGGGATCAATGCCATGATCTACTCTCAGACAGGTTCTAACATTGGCTATGGTTTTGCCATCCCCACTACTATTATGAATAAGGTGGTTGAAGACCTGAAGAATTACGGAACTGTTCAGCGTGCCATGATCGGCATTCGCGGCACTGACGTGAACCTCTATGTGGACAGCGAAAAGGAAAAGGGCAACGAGGTTGATCTTGGCACCATGGAAGGCATCTATGTGGCCGAAGTGGTGGAAGACGGTGCCGCCGAGGATGCCGGACTGAAGAAGGGCGACGTCATCACGCATATCGACGGACAGAAGATTACAAAGTTTGGCGAGCTTACAGGCATCATTGCCCAGAAACGTCCTGGCGATAAGATTACCGTCACCTACCTGCGCGACAAGAACAAGAAGACCGTCACCATGACCCTCAAGAACGAGCAGGGCAACACCAAGGTTGTGAAGAATGCCGATACCGATGTCCTCGGAGCCGACTTCCGCCCTGTCACCAAAAAGCAGATGGAGCAACTCGACATCAACTACGGCTTGGAGGTTGTCAAGGTGAGCGGCGGAAAGATGAAGGATGCAGGCATACCTAAGGGCTTCATTATCCTTCGCGTCAACGGCGAGCCGATGCGCACCTTCGAAGATCTTCAGGAGGCTGTGAAGGAAGCCAATGCATCGAGAGACCAGATGCTGGTGGTCAACGGTATCTATCCCACGGGCAAGCGTGCAGGCTTCGTTATCTATCTCCAAAACGAATAAAAACGAAAAGTCTTGCGAAACAAGCACATCTTCCTTGGCCTTGTTGCTGTGTCCCTCCTCATAGGAACAGCACTCCCAGCCGAAGCCCAAAAAGTCTTTGGGATCAACCGCAACGTGGATAGCGTGCTGACACTCCATTCTTAACCAGAAATGGCGCACCCGTATCTATTTCGGCTTCCGGTTATAGATTCCTTTATTGAAGCAAAAAGGTGTTGATGCGGCTTCATTTGGGCATTCAAATGAAACCATTTTACAAAGTCGTCGAGTTTGTGTCACAAAGTCGTCGACTTTGTCTTACAAACTCGACGACTTTGTAAATTCATTAAACAGAGACACGCAACCCAGTTGACTTCCCTCTATCTGGAATATCAGGAAATCTGCCGTACTGTTTCTTATCTCTTTACGTTTTGCCATATCTCCAATATCGTTTGTAAAGTTCTTTCTTTATGAAAGCGACCAAGGTCGAGCGAATCAATTATTATATGATCAACGGAACCGTCCCCGTGACTCCATGAAATCCCTAATGGCCGATAATCAACCATGAACCATTTTTGTCTTCACCTACTCGTTTAAGAACACCTGTTTTCTTCAAAATACTGATATGCCTACCTACAGTGGCCCTTGAGATTCCCATCTTTTCAGCCATTTCCTCGTATGTAATATTTTCATTTTCATGAAGGAGCTGTAAAATCTTCTCTTGGGTCGTGCTAACTTTTACAGTCTCATTTACAATCTCATTTACAGTCTCATTTACAGTCTTAACGGCTGAGTTTGGAGATGGCACAGGCAGCACCAATTCTACTTCGTCCACATCCAGTTTGTTCATCAGTTGTGGCTCGCCCCAATTGGTTTCTTTCCATGCTGCAATAATTTTTGGGAAACCAGATCCGACATTCTCACCAAAGCCAATCATACCCTCTCTTCCAGTCTGCCGGTCCTCGGTGTAGCCACCAAGATTTCTGAGGAAAGTCTTATCGTCTACCCTGTTCCAAACATGAGCACTGTTTTCTTGCCTGAACTCTGTACTTTACCACCTCAACATCATTGTCAAGAAGGATGTTCTCATTCACCTTATCGCTATTGAGCGTATTCCAGAAGTCCGTGACAATCTTCATCGGTTCATCCACGCCAATTATCTGGTAACGCTTCTAGATGTCCTTCTCCTGCATGTCTTCATTCACGCCAAGCAGAATCAGTCCGCCTATGGTATTGGCAAAAGCCGAATACGTCTGCCATATAGATTTTGGCACCTCAGCCTTCGCTTTCTTGCATTCAAGTATTACTCGCTCACCTTTCAGCAAAGTCTCTTTTATTGTTTTCTCGTCCATATTTATATCGTTTGCAAAATTACAAATAAATATCAAAGTATTATTAGAATTTGCCTAATTCTTTTAGGTCATTCACATCGTATGGAGGATCCTTCCTATGCAACATTGCATGACAATTAGGACAAACTGGTATGAGGTCGTTAATCGGGTCTAATTCATACTCTTTGCCGATAGAGGAAAGAGGGACTATATGATGAACATGAATATAACCGCGACCAATTGGTCCATACACTTTTTCAAAGTCCATACCACAGACTACACACTTACATCCATGAGCAGCGATACACTTTTCTCTTGCCTCACGATTGCGTTCATAACGATTGACCACTATCTCTCTCTTCGCTCCTTCAAATACCGTTTCTGGATTAGGTATTTCATCATAATCTGTTTGGGAGACCATAAACACATCTAAAACGTATTCTAGAAGACTCCCATAAAGTTTCCTAGGTCCTTGTGGGACACCTTTCATCCCCCTTTTCTGCAATTCAGTTATATGTAAAGATTGGGATGTAGTTCGACCCAATAGTTTTAGTCTATGATATAGCTCTTCTGGGTTCGTCGCTCCTTTGGGAGTATGTTTCTCTCCCCAGTAATTAATATCGTTTATGGTATTTTTATATGGTATGTTTATTTCAGATACTTCCATCATGTAGCAAATTCGTCGAGCAGGCTTAGTTCGGTATATAAATACAACATCACCTTTCTTTGGAGAGAAACTAGCCTGCCAATCTACATACTTGTTATCGGCCAAATAGTCTTCTAATCTAAAAATATTGTCGTTAGACGAAATGAGCCAATAGGTATTTGTTTCTTTTAAACTATACTGTTTCATCATACACATTATTCACCTTAAACACCTTCATACAATTTGTTGTCGACAAAAGAATACCAACGGAACCAAATAGGCAGATTGTATTTGTCCCGAAG
>CAMYVQ010000011.1 GCA_947302435.1 uncultured Prevotella sp.
AGCATCATCATGGGCAGCACCAGCGACCTGCCCGTCATGGAAAAAGCCTGCAAGCTGCTCGACGAGCTGCAGGTGCCTTTTGAAGTGAATGCCCTCTCGGCTCATCGCACGCCGGAGGCTGTCGAAGCGTTCGCCCGCACTGCCAAGGAGCGCGGACTGAAAGTGATCATTGCCGGTGCCGGCATGGCGGCTGCCCTGCCGGGCGTGATAGCCGCTTCGACCACACTGCCCGTCATCGGCGTTCCCATCAAGGGCATGCTCGACGGTCTCGATGCCATGCTCTCCATCATCCAGATGCCCCCGGGCATTCCCGTGGCCACTGTCGGCGTGAACGGCGCACAGAACGCTGCCATCCTCGCCGTCGAGATGTTGGCTCTCAGCGATGAGGCACTGGCCGAACGCCTGTCGGACTACAAGAGCGGACTGAAGGCCAAGATCGAGAAGGCCAACAAGGAACTGGCAGAGGTGAAATATCAGTTCAAGACGAACTAAGCAACGATTCACAAGACAGAACTAAACTATTTCATGAAAAAAGTATATGGCGTGATCGGCGTGGGAGCCATCGGTGGCTTCTACGGTTCCAAGCTGGCCTATAGCGGTCAGGAGGTGCATTTCCTGTCGCATAGCGACTATGCGTTTGTGAAAGAAAACGGCATGCAGGTCGATTCGTGCGACGGCTCGTTCCATATCGACCATCCGAATGTGTATCAGCAGGCAGGCGACATGCCCCTCTGCGACGTGGTGGTCGTGGGACTGAAGACCACAAACAACCACTTGCTGCCGGAGCTGTTGCCCCCATTGCTGAAACCCACGACACTGGTAGTGCTGATCCAGAACGGTGTCGGGGTCGAGGCCGATGTGGAACAGATGTTCCCCGGACTGCAATTAGCCGCCGGACTGGCGTTTATCTGCTCGGCCAAGACGAAGCCGGGCGTTGTCAGCCATCAGTGCTACGGACAGATCAACTTCGGCAACTATTCCTGCCGCGACGAACAGTTGATGCAGGAGGTGGTCGACGATTTCAACGCCGCCGGTGTGAAGGCCGGAATGGTGGAATACGAGGAGGCACGATGGAAGAAGGCGGTGTGGAACATGCCCTTCAATGGCATGACGGTGGCCTTGAACACCCGGACAGACCTCCTGCTGAAGAATCCCGCCACGCGACAGCTGATCCGTGACCTGATGATGGAGGTGATCAATGCCGCCCGCCATTTGGGCGTGAAGAACATCGACGAGCAGTTTGCCGAGAAGATGATCCAGATGACCGACGATATGACACCGTATTCGCCTTCCATGAAGCTCGACTTCGACTTCCACCGGCCCATGGAAATCCGTTATCTCTATTCGCGCCCCATCGAGATCGCCCGTCAGGCCGGCTTCGACATGCCGAAACTGGCCATGCTCGAAGCCGAGCTGAAATACATTGATTCGACGAACAGGAAGTGACCCGGACGTTGGGTCATATCGTTTCCAAGTAGCGGGCAATGTCGGCTTGCAGACGGCGGAAAGGGGCCGACAGCACGTAACCCGTGTTTTTCTTGAGCATTCTCTTAATGTCTTGCCGCGAGTTTTCGTAGCAAGACATTTCGTTACGCTTCTGCGTACCGTGGGCTTTTGAGTGATAGATCTCGTTCTGGCGTTCCTGTCTGAGCAAACTGCATACCTTGTTCATAATCGGTGCCACGATCGTATCGAACAGGTGGTGCCCTTGTATATAAAGATAGGTGGTCTGTGGGGTGATGCCCAATGCTATCAGTTCGTCCTTCAGTTTCAGATACGCCTCTTTGTTGCCGGGGAAACGGCGTTGCAGCTCGCGCACTTTGTTATAGGCCTTTCGCTGCACGTTCTGGATAGAGGCTTCCGGATTCTGTACGGTGAAGCCGCCCGGATCGCTGATGCGGTTGAAGTCGGTGATGGTGAAACGGCTGAAGTTGCCGGAACGGTAGGCCCAGATCGACCACACAAAGAGGGGGAAGATGGCCTCGCTGAACTGACGGAAATACTCGCTGAAATCGAAGATGCGGTGGTCGTTCAGGGTCACGGCCACGCAGACATCGTGGAGCGACGGGGCATAGCACTGGTAGTTCTCAATGGCATAGACGTAGGTATGGAACACATAGGAACTCTCCAGAATCTTCTTCGAGCTGGCGGTGACCCCCTGTAGCAAGTAGTCGTAGTCGGCATCGACGCAGGCAATCATGTCGGGTCCCGTCTGCCCCTCGATGAAGTTCATGAGCACCGACTTCTTGCCCCGTGTCAGATTGACCTTCGAGGGCAGCATCACCTCGAAATATCGTGTGTCGTCCTCGAAAGGCCCTAACACCGTGCGCCAGAAGTAGATGTCGTCGTAGCTCTCCACGTAGGCTACGATGCGCCGCCGTGCCTTCTTCGGCTTCAAGGCATTTGCCGCCTGGAAGTACTGGCTGTTCAGATTGTCCTTTAAACTCTTGCCCACTCCTTAACTCCTTCAATTCCTCTATAGCGTGATTTCGCTCACTTCGGTCACACAGTCCACCCATCCGTTCATCACCACGGCAGGCGAGTGGGTGGTCAGGATAATCTGCACGTTGGGGTTCAGCTCCAGAATCAGGTCGATAAGCCGCTTCTGCCACTCGATGTGCAGGCTCACTTCGGGTTCGTCCATGAAGAGCACGTAGGGCTGGTCGTCCTCCACCAGGACGGTGAGCAAGATAATGAGCATCTGCTTCTCGCCACTGCTCAACTGGTAAGGCTTCAGCTGTTCGCCTATCTGCGTGAAGCGGATTTCGTTCTCAGTGCGGATAATGCTCTTCCCCGTGTCGGCATACAGTTCGTCGACGATGTCCTGAAAGCGTTTCTTCTTCTGCGACAGCTGTTGCGCCGCATCCATGTTGCCAGCCTGCAGCTGTTCGATGATGCGGTTGCCGATGTTTACCTGATAGTCTAAATATTTGCGTTGCAGATGGTAGAGCTGAATGTCAAGCAGGGAACCGGTGAAACTGCCGCTGAGCGCCGACAATGCCTGCTTGATGTTGTTGTCGCCCTCAGACAGTGTGGCAGCCAGACTGCTGTCGAGCGAGCGGATCATGTCGTAGCGAATCCAGCGGGCGTCCTCAGGCTCCACTTCGATGTGTACCCCCTTCAGCGTATGGCTTGGAAACTCGCCGCCGGCGGCCAGACCTTTCACCACTTTGTTGATGATGGTGCTCTTGCCCACGCCGTTGATGCCGCTCAGGATGTTCACCTTCGGATCCAGATTCCATACAATGTGCTTCTTGCCGCTCCACAGCGAGTCAATCTCAATCTTCTTAATGTAGTCAGCAAACTTCTGCATAAGCCTAACAGATTATTTTTCGGGCAAATATACAGTTTTTCTTTGAATTATCCAAGCGGTTTCTATACAAATTATGATAATTCAAAAAATCTCATCGCTTTAAGAAATGACCGCTAAAACATCCCTCGTTTCACCATTGATTTTAGGACGTTTTACAAAGTCGACGACTTTGTGACACAAACTCGTCGAGTTTGTCACACAAAGTCGTCGACTTTGTAAATTCGTTTTCAATCAACGAACCGCCTTCTTTCTACCATCCTCAATATAAACGCCCTTCTGCGGAGCTTCCTTCAGGCGGCGACCCTGCAGGTCAAAATAGAACTTATCCTTTAATAGCCTACAATCGCTGATGCCAACGACTTCTGAGGGGACAGTAATCAGAGAAAGATCGTCGACAGGAATCAGAAAGAACGACTCACCCTTAACAGCCAATATGCTTTGCATGCTCTGGCATTTGGCAGGCACCGAAAGGGACTTACTGCTTACTCCATAGTAGTCGACGACAGGCATACGCCGGCCATTCTTTGTCGCAAAGAGGCAACGGGCACCGCTCTCGTCGGCCAACGAATCGACGACCACATCCTCCACCGTCACCACATCGGCCACCTTGTCCATCAGGTCGTCGAACGTAAACACATGATCAATGAAGTCACACGTGACGGTACACTCATAGTACTGGTCGGTCGTATGTTCAGACGGAAGCATCAGCGGCATGCCGTCGTCCTCACCGCGAACACCAATAAGCGTTCCCGTCAGTACCATGCCCCTCTCCAGATTGAACTTGCTGCCACGTAGACAAATGGCCGCATCGCCACGAAGATAGATATCATTGTCACTCACGAACATCACCGTGTCGCCATGCATCACCAAACGCGCTTCAGTACCTACCGGCAGGTTACGGAACTGGCGGATGCCATGCACCGTGGGGATGCCCTCCACGCCGTCGTCCGGCAACACCTCCTCCACCACCTTAGGCTCCTCGTTATCCACAATCTCGCAGGTGTCGCCATCGGCCACAGCCCACGACATTCCGGCAGCCATGCCGCCCTCAGCCATCCGTGCCCAGGCAATCACAGGCACCATGGCAAACAATAAATAAAGAATCCTTTTATTCATAACACTTTTCAATTATTGGGTTAATACTCTTATATAGATGTTATTACCAAGCAAAAGACTGCACGGGGCATCATTTTTTTTGACCTGACACCACCTTCTTTCTGCCCTCCTCAATGTAGATGCCCTTCTGCGGAGCCTCCTTCAGGCGGCGGCCCTGCAGGTCGAAGAGCGTGTTGTTACGGGCATGGTCAGCATGTCTGTGTGCGACCGAGGTTACAATATTGAAATCTTCACTCTCGTACAATGTGATGGAATAGTTTTGGCAATCATCCATATATGAAAGGAAAGAAAAACAACCTGCATACTCACTCGACGAATTCAGGTAGTCCACCAGAAGCCCCGGAGAGTTGATGCAGCCCACACCCTCTATCAGCACAAGGCCGTTGCTCAGGGTCAGGCGGCGATGCGGAGAACCGTCGCCTAACACGACATCGTCCTTGGCCACAACACTGACATCATCACGTCCCTCCACGGAGCGGTATTTGTCGCCCACGTTCATGTTGAAGTCGTAGAGTATCAGCTCGCCATCTTCGGTCTCATGGTAGGGCAGATAGTCGGCTGTGCCGAAGGCCGTGTAGTTCCACGCGGACTGCGGCTCTCCGCGGTGTGACAGATAATCGAGATACTCTTCGCGGTTCACGTACACACGTCCGTCCTCCTCGCGCATGCCCAGAAGGTAATGTTTAATGCGTTCGATTTCTGGCGATTTCCTGTTCGATGAAAACATGGGCCTTTCCAACAGTTCCTCGTAAAGCCTCATATAGCTCTTTCCGCCTATCTCTATGCGGTCGCCGCTGTCACCCAAGTAGCCGTAGGGAGTCTCCACGTCACAATACACCGTATTGCCTTGTCGCGACCATCCGGGCGACAGCATCACGTATATCCAATTGTATTCATGGGTCTGGGCATTCTGCCCCTGACCCAAAGTGCTGCCATAGCCAAAGAGGAACATAAGGCAGACAATAGTAATCGTTTTCTTCATCATACTTTATTTTTTTTCATGTTGTCTTTTGTTTGTTAATAATGATTTATCGCTGCAAAGATAAATGATTTTCATCATACAAGCACAAAAAACAAGCACAAAAATGTAACAAAATGTAACAAAAACACTGTTATCTAACTGAATGCCAACGAGATAACCTTCAATTTATCATTGACACAATTCGGTCGAAATCCTCGGCTTTCCCCTTGATCTGATAGAATTTCTTTAACAGCTGACATCGTCTGTTTGACACATATTGTGAATAAGTATCCAAAAGAACACATATTTCCGAGACAGTGAAATGCATGCGTATCAGCATACACAGCCGCATGTCGCTTTCGGAAATGGCCTTTCCGTGTGTCAGTTGGTTTCGGAAATTCGGTATTTTCTCTGCAAACAGATTGTGCAGTCTCTTCCAGTCGGTTTGGGTTACTTTGACCCGGGGATGGGTGGCTGCTTCCATGAAGCAGCTGTAGACTTCATTGCTGCACACGTCAACGGGCGTCGTGCCATAACTGATTCCCAACAGATCGTGCAGTTTCTGCTGGCCATCGTCCAACTCAGCCCGCTGCCTTTCCATATAATCATTAAACGTTGCCTTCTCTATCTCGGCTTTGGCATCCTGTATCTGCCTAATCCTTAATTGATACTCCTCGGTCAGCTTCTCAACCTGCAGGCGCTTCTTCTTTATGGCGAAAAAGGCAAGAAAGATCGCGGAAAGAACGAGAATCACACTGCAAGAAAACACTGCTGTCATTCTTTGACGTAGGATTGAGGCCTCCTTTGCTTTCTGAAAAGCCATAGCCTGGTGGCGGCTGTAATCATAGTGTGCCTGCATGCGACGACAGTCGTCCTTTGATGATTGCTGAAAGTTCAGGTCGCTCACTTCGTAGCATAGGGATGCGTATTTGGCTACGGAGTCATTTTTGCCTACCTTCCTATATGTATGATACAATCCTTTATAGGCCATCTCTGCATAGTCTGGAGCAACTGTAAGGGTTTTCAGTTTATTGAAGGAAAACAGTGCAGAGTCAACCATGCCTGTTGAACTGAGATACCTACCCTTTATATATAAATATGTGGGATGCTTGGTAAGAAATGCCGTCGTATCATAGAGTCCTGATTTTTGTTCAAACAAACTTATATAGAACTTGGTTTTTTCTATATTGCCCGATTCAATCAAATACAACAGCAAAGGTTCCAGACAATAATAGGCCTCATCTGTATATTTATGTTCTCTGTACAGTTCGTAGGCTTCACTTGCTGCTGCAATGGCAGAACATGTGTCTCCTGACATGAAATATGCAAGTCCTGACCGTTCCTTTGCCACAATCCACATCAGTGTATCATTCGCTTTTTGGGCATTGGTTTGGCATAGCCCCTCTTCCTGTAATGCTTCCAAGGGCAAATAGTCATTAAGCAATATATCTGCCATCTGCCCATGCACGCGGCTCAGCGTGTGGTAGTCGCAGTCAGCGGCGGTGGTGTCGGCGCACTGGGCGGCTGTCTGCAGCTCGCCGAGGGATTCGGGAGCCTCGCCGCGGTCGCGGTACACGGCGGCTAAGAGGTAGTGGGCGCGCATGCGCTCGTTGGCCGTGCCGTGGCGGTCCATCCAGCTGACCACGGAGGGCATCACGCTGTCGTCGGCCAGCGAGGCGTAGCACTGGTTCAGGCTGTCGACATGCTCCATGAGCCCGCGCATCCTGTCACCGTCAGAACAGGACAGGAACAGGGTGAGGAAGAAGAGAAGTGCCACTCTGCTTTTGCATGATAGCATGCCACTACGTGAAGGAAGCCTATTCTTGTTTATCGTCGAAATGAACATTGCTATACAGCTACAGCTTCTTCCACCTTTTCTTCCAATGCGTCCTTGATGTAGGCATTAATAGATACTCCTGCCTGTAGTGCAAGCATGGCTATTTGGCGGTGAATGGTGGGAGTAAGGCGCACGTTCAAAACACCAGTATAGCTCTTGTCAGGCTCAATGCCCTCGTCCTCACAATAGGCCAGATAGTCGTCAACAGCCTCATGGAAGGCAGTGGTCAGTTCCTTGACACTCTCACCCTCAAAGTTTACCAAGGCATTTATACCCTCAATCTTACCAAAAAACACTTGATCCTTATCGCTATAGCTTACTGAACCGATATAGCCTTTGTATGTCATTGTATTCATATTCTCGCCCTCCTATTTTTGTTTAACAAAACCTGCTTCTCGTAAATCGTCCAAAACCTGCTTCATGGCATACTCTTTCACAATGTTGCCAGGATGGGGCTTGTGCAACATGATAGGACGCTTGTCTCCATTCTTGAATATTAACCTCGATCCAGACGTTCTACCTTTGTTACTGCGTTCATAGCCATAGCCCTCCAACAATCGTTGCATCTCGTCGAACGTAAAGTCCGAGGGCATTTTTAGGAATCTTTCTCTGAGTTTCTCTTTAGTCCCCATATCAATAGTTCTGCTTTCCATCTGCAAATGTAACTAATTATTAGTTACAAATCAAATATTTTTTCCTTTTTTTTGTGTTCACTTTATTTTTTTATCCGTGGGTACCACCTTCTTCTTTCCATCCTCAATGTAGATGCCCTTCTGCGGAGCCTCCTTCAGGCGGCGGCCCTGCAGGTCGAAGAGCGTTTCCTGATGGCGGACGGGAGAAACAGTTAAGGAGCCAATGCCGCTCGCTGACTCGGCTTTGAAATCCGTATTGCGGAAAATCAGCTCATCGCCGTCATAGCACTCGCGGAATGTGCTATAGTCACAAACGCAATTAGGACGAATATAATCCATGCCCAGAATTAAGCCGTTGTCCACAAATCCAATACCTTCCACCAATATAAGAAAGACACTGGGGAAACCCATGATTTTTTCGACATATTGATGACGGCAGAATCGACGTCCATTCACAAAAATACTATCCACCTCTTCTATGGAGTTCCTATAACGATGCAGTACCGTTTCAGCAAAGCGCTGATGGTCAAATTCCATCAACAGATATTCCTCATTGCTGTTCAAAAGATACCCATAGACATGGCTGCCCTCTTCACGGTAGGCTCTAAAGAAGGTCATTCGGCTTTCTGATCCCCCCCTTCGATATACTTTACGATACCCCTTGCCATTGATAACGGTATCGCCCATCACCGTATAGTATATCTTACTAACGGTTTCCTCATACTGAAATGTTTCCTCATTTATCACCTCAAAATGGTGATAATCATAGACCCACGTCCGCCCTTCGACAAGGATTGGGTCGTAGTGGCGTTGTGCCATCGCAGAGAATGGCAATAACACTGAGAATAAAAGAAAAATCTTCTTCATATTAGTACTAATTATTTTTGCCTGCCTTCTTTTTCCCGTCCTCAATATAGATGCCCTTCTGCGGAGCTACCTTCAGGCGGCGGCCCTGCAGGTCGTATATTTTGCCTGCCAATGCATGATGCTGGTGGGTCGATTCCTCCACACCAAGTGTGTTCAGTTCATTGATTTGAAGGCTGCTGTCCTTTGTATAGTCGTAAACCACATGCCCGTCATGTCTGTATCCCATTGCCAGATAGGTATATCGTGACGCATACTGAGCCTCCGGGTTCAGATAGTCCTGCAACATGCCATTGGAGTTGATGCAGCCCAGGCCCTCTATCAGGATCAGTCCGTTGCTCAACGTCAGCCGACGACGCACAATGTCGTCGCCACTCAGCACCACCTTGTCTTTCTTCACCACCGTGATGTCGTCGTAACCTTCTACATGGCGATAGCTGTCACCCACCTCCATCGTGTAGTCGTAGAGTATCAGTTCAGTACCGTCTTCCGATAGATGATAGGGCAAATAGTCCGGATCGCCAAGAGACTGGAAGTTCGGACGTTGGTCGTTACCCACCAGATGGCAAGTCTGATAATAGACAAAGTCCTCATAATTAGTATAGACCCGTCCGTTCTCCCATCGGATACCTATTGAATACCACCTCCTCTCCAACGGAACCAAATAGTTTCGCACTCCTTGTTCGTCTACCTCATGGGCGTAATCGGAGTCATACGTTAACTCCGTCGTAAGATATTCTTTCCCTCCTGACTCTATTGTCTTGTTATGAAGATACACAATCCTGTTGTATTCCCCTCTAACTTTTCCCACCACCTGACTGCCGTCAGTGTCCCACTCGTCAAAAACCTTGTAATGCAACGATTCCAGATTCCATACGGCAGGGCGTTCCTGGGCACAGCTAACAAGCGTAGACATGAGAAAAAACATAGAAAACAGAATCTTTTTCATAATGACGGTGATATTAGTATTAGTACTGCAAAATTAATAAAAATTCATCATACAAACACCAAAAAACAAGCACAAAAATGTAACAAAATGTAACAAAAATCTTGTTATCTAATTGAATGCCAACGAGATAACCTTTAATTTATCATTGACACAATTCGGTCGAAATCCTCGGCTTTCCCCTTGATCTGATAGAATTTCTTTAACAGCTGACATCGTCTGTTTGACACATATTGTGAATAAGTATCCAAAAGAACACATATTTCCGAGACAGTGAAATGCATGCGTATCAGCATACACAGCCGCATGTCGCTTTCGGAAATGGCCTTTCCGTGTGTCAGTTGGTTTCGGAAATTCGGTATTTTCTCTGCAAACAGATTGTGCAGTCTCTTCCAGTCGGTTTGGGTTACTTTGACCCGGGGATGGGTGGCTGCTTCCATGAAGCAGCTGTAGACTTCATTGCTGCACACGTCAACGGGCGTCGTGCCATAACTGATTCCCAACAGATCGTGCAGTTTCTGCTGGCCATCGTCCAACTCAGCCCGCTGCCTTTCCATATAATCATTAAACGTTGCCTTCTCTATCTCGGCTTTGGCATCCTGTATCTGCCTGATCCTCAACTGATACTCCTCGGTCAACTTCTCAACCTGCAGGCGCTTCTTCTTTATGGCGAAAAAGGCAAGACAGAAAGCGGAAAGAACGAGAATCACACTGCAAGAAAACACTGCTGTCATTCTTTGCCGTAGGATTGAGGCCTCCTTTGCTTTCTGAAAAGCCATAGACTGGTGGCGGCTGTAATCATACAACGACTGCATCTGTTGTAAGGTGGCATAAACGGAAGCCTCAGCTATCGAATCTTTCAGAGAAAAACAAATGTCGGCATATTTCGAAACAGAATCAATTATTCCCAATTTCTGATATAACTTGTATAATCCTTGACTACCTCGTTCTACATTGTCAATCGTCCCTCCTTCATTGATTTGTTTTCGAAAGCAGTAGGATGCAGAGTCATAGCGTTCAGTTTCAATGAAACATAATCCCTTATAACAATAAAGGTAATAAAACTGCTTTTCACAGAAGGGCTCTTGTCCCGTCAGTAAAGATTGGTGCTCATACTTTTCAAGCAAAGATTCAGCTTTTCCATATTCCCCCTTTGCCAGATAAATGCCAATTGCCGGCCCTAATGCCGTATTAGCAGTTAGGGTATCTCCATAGAGACAATACAGGTCATGAACACGAAAAATTGTCGCCAATGCCTTATCCTCATTGCCAAGATAATAGTCATACACCGAATTATTATCCATCAAAGCCAACACAGCAGCCGTGTCCTTACACATCCATGCATAATAGATCGCCTTATCACTTGTTTCCAAGGCTGTTTCCATCATGTTCTGATCAGCATATAGTCCCGATATTTGAGAATATATCCGTGAAAGGCACTTGAAATCACAATCATTAGATGCCGTGTCGGCACATAAAGCGGCACCATGATACCAATCTAAAGCTTCAGGAGCTTGCTGTCTGTCACGATACACACACCCAGCTAAATAGTGGGCGCGCATGCGCTCGTTGGCCGTGCCGTGACGGTCCATCCAGCTGACCACGGAGGGCATCACGCTGTCATCGGCCAGCGAGGCGTAGCACTGGTTCAGGCTGTCGACATGCCCCATGAGCCCACGCATCCTGTCGCCGTCGGAACAGGAGAGGAACAGGGTGAGGAAGAAGAGAAGAATCGCTTCATCTACTATATACCGATTGCCAAAAGTATATTGTAGGGCAAGCATGGCTATTTAGTAGTTTCTATTCAATGCAAGAGACTTTACAGCATCAATAAAGGCTTCTGCCTTTGGCAAGAGATAAGCGACACTACTTGCATCTCTGTATGCATAGGCCTCGTAATCACTTGCATGACGCTGGTTGAATAAGTCAGTTAAAGTTGCACCATGTTCTATACCCAATAGTCCTTTACGGATGAACTCCATTGAAATCATGGTTTTCACCCCGTTATGGGTAGAAGTGTCTATATTGTTGGCAGTCAAAAGACCACGAGCTGCATTGAAGCATGCATAATAAAGACGTGTTACCGAACCATTGTAGTAACCTCCATCTCTCAAGTACTTAGCTTCCTCAACAGATTCGTGCGCACGTTCGAAATAATAATTGACAAGATCAGCGCGTTGTTCATCGGTCAGTGCCTCTTCCTTCATAATACGATTCCATCTCTTTTGACATTCTGATAGAAAGGAGTAATCAAAGTGGGATTATCCCATTGTTTACGAGGCATGACGAGAGAACTAATAACGACTCCGGATTGAAGCTCAATTTCGTAGAGCTTACTTACAATTGCATGTTCTCTTTCTGGAAGTATCTTATCGTCTGGAAGCAGAATAAGCAAATCAATATCGCTGTCCGCACGGGCATCTCCGCGAGCCTCTGAACCATATAGAATAGTTTGAGCCTCAGGAAGAAATTTCCGAGTTTGTTCTTTGATGCGATTTACTATCTCTGGTCTTTTCATACTGCAAAAATAATGATTATTTCGTAACAAACAAAATTATAGGAAGAAAAGTTTAAATAGGAGATCAATGTGACAGGTTTTTAGTTCTTTAGATGTGAAAAAAGGGTTTCATCATCAGCTGTTTTAAGAATGAATAGATTAAATGTTATTTATCTGTCACCACCTTCTTCTTTCCATCCTTGATATACATTCCCCGTTGAGGGATGCCCTTCAGGCGACGGCCCTGCAGGTCGTAAGAAGAGCTTTTGTCTATGGTACGTAACTGAGGAACAGATGCAACCCCTGATGAAATGCTTTGAAAAACGAAGAGGGAAACAGTTCCTTCCATGCATGAAACCAAGTGAGGAACAGCCCCTTCCAAATCATCACTTCTCACCAATCCTGTCGAAAGTGAGCCAATACCTTCTATCCAGAAATCTGTCCGATTTGTATTTTCAGTATCTGCGACATTCAGGCAACGCCGAACTCTTCTGTCCGTACTGCTATCCAGAATGGTATCCGATACAGCTGTCACCGACCATTGCGTTCCAGCCTTATTGAACGTTTCTCCCGTTTCCATAGAGAAGTCAAGAAGTAGCTTACATTCTTTGGTGAATATCTCATACGTATAGATTTCACTATCTCTCTCGCCTATCCAGTAATCCTCTGGCATCCATCCTTCGTCCGATGCCCCTTCCTCTGACACCTGTCTTTGATATACCCTCCTGAAGGTGATTCCATCTATCAGAGTGTCGCCTTTTAGGCTTATTTCGGTGTAACGATATATTTTATCATATATAGGGTTGGCCACTATTTCCCATTGATAACACCACACCTTACCCTCTTTTAACACAGACTCGAACCTGCTATCGGCCCTAAGTAATGTAGGAAGAAGCGATAACAATAGCATTACAATTCTTACTCTCATGTTCTAATCATATTTATGTATGCAAATATACACATTATTTCTATATAACTTCACTCAAAACGAAGAAAAATCAGTAGACTTACATATTTTCCCGTAAGTGGCACCCAAGTGTTTCCATTGACTACCGTGGCCGTATTCGTTGTTTGATTCAATCCGTACATCACCCCACCAATTTCCACCTCCGCATATTGGGCATAGGCCGTGGTTGACATATAGAAAATCATTGAGAATAAAACGGAAAATGCTTTTTTCATATTAGTTTCTTGAATGATTGGTACTGCAAAATTAATAAAAATTCATCGTACAACCACCAAAAAACAAGCACAAAAATGTAACAAAATGTAACAAAAACACTGTTATCTAATTGAATGCCAACGAGATAACCTTCAATTTATCATTGACACAATTCGGTCGAAATCCTCGGCTTTCCCCTTGATCTGATAGAATTTCTTTAACAGCTGACATCGTCTGTTTGACACATATTGTGAATAAGTATCCAAAAGAACACATATTTCCGAGACAGTGAAATGCATGCGTATCAGCATACACAGCCGCATGTCGCTTTCGGAAATGGCCTTTCCGTGTGTCAGTTGGTTTCGGAAATTCGGTATTTTCTCTGCAAACAGATTGTGCAGTCTCTTCCAGTCGGTTTGGGTTACTTTGACCCGGGGATGGGTGGCTGCTTCCATGAAGCAGCTGTAGACTTCATTGCTGCACACGTCAACGGGCGTCGTGCCATAACTGATTCCCAACAGATCGTGCAGTTTCTGCTGGCCATCGTCCAACTCAGCCCGCTGCCTTTCCATATAATCATTAAACGTTGCCTTCTCTATCTCGGCTTTGGCATCCTGTATCTGCCTAATCCTTAATTGATACTCCTCGGTCAGCTTCTCAACCTGCAGGCGCTTCTTCTTTATGGCGAAAAAGGCAAGAAAGAACGCGGAAAGAACGAGAATCACACTGCAAGAAAACACCACTGTCATTCTTTGCCGTAAAACCGAGGCTTCCTTTGCTTTCTGAAAAGCCATGGCCTGGTGGCGGCTATAATTGTAAAGTGCATGAGATTGTCTTATCTGGTCAGCATTCGATTCAAGATATTGGGAATTAGAGGCCAAGTAGCATCGCACTGCATATTTGGCTACGGAATCGGGCTGATGAAGCTCACTGTACAGCTCGTATAATCCTTTATAGGCAGACTCTCTTACACCTGCACTACTGGCCATCTCCATACACTTTTCATAAAACATCAAGGCAGAATCAGGAAGGCCAATAGACTGATAGTATTTGCCCTTTACGTATGCATACATCTCTCTTTGTATTGAAAGCGGACTATTGGCATCTTTCTCAAAGACGGTCATGTACTTTCTTGCCTCCTCAGGTCTTCCTAACTCTACAAGATAAAGGATAAGAGAACCTGAACAGTTAACGGCGGCGTTGTAGTACCCATAATATTGGTATAAGTCGTATGCCTTCTTAATATAATATAAAGAGGAGTCTCTCATGTCCATATTTTCATAGATATAGCTGCGATATTCCGATGGCCATATACAGGTAAGTGTGTCATGGGCCAGACGAGAAAAGCGTTCCATTTCGTCTAATTCTGCCAGACTTTCGTTGGGAAGGAATTGTGCATAGAACAGCTCTGCCATCTGCCCATGCACGCGGCTCAGCGTGTGGTAGTCGCAGTCGGCGGCGGTGGTGTCGGCACACTGGGCGGCTGTCTGCAGTTCGCCGAGGGATTCGGGAGCCTGTCCGCGGTCGCGGTACACGGCGGCTAAGAGGTAGTGGGCACGCATGCGCTCGTTGGCCGTGCCGTGACGGTCCATCCAGCTGACCACGGAGGGCATCACGCTGTCATCGGCCAGCGAGGCGTAGCACTGGTTCAGGCTGTCGACATGCTCCATAAGCCCACGCATCCTGTCGCCGTCGGAACAGGAGAGGAACAGGATGAGGAAGAAGAGAAGGGCCACTCTGCTTTTGCATGATTGCATGCCACTACGTGAAGAAACCCTATTTTTGTTTGTCGTCGAAATGAACATTGCTATACAGCTACAGCATAGGGACAATATTTAGTTTACAATGTCGTAAATTTGTTACTCTTTTGCCTTGTTTACGAACTCGGTAGGAGTCATTACTAAAATGTCAAAATCATTGAAAGGGTTTCATCATCAGCTGTTTTAAGAATGAATAGATTGAATGTTATTTATCTGTCACCACCTTCTTCTTTCCATCCTCAATGTAGATGCCCTTCTGCGGAGTTTGTTTCAGGCGGCGGCCCTGCAGGTCGAAGAGCGGATTGCCTGCATGAGGGCGTAAAGCTTCGGGGGTTGGCGACATGGGACTTTCCACACCTGTCAATGAGTTCCTATGAACAGGAGGAGCATAGAAGTCATTGTAGGTAAACAGGGTACCCTCCTCTTCGTCGAGAAGTGCCTCGAATATCTCATTGCCACCCGTCGTTTGGAAGTCAAGATGCGCCTTGTTCAATCCCCACTGGCTGCCGACACCTTCCACCCAGATCACCACATTCTGGTAGCTATACAGTGGCACTTTCTCCGATATTCCCGTTTCCAACAGGTAAAGACGACGGTAATACCGCTCACGCACAAGGATGGTGTCCACCCAGATGACCTGTTGCGTAATGGAACTGCTCAGTACACGCTTGTCGCCGACTTCGAGCGTGAAGTCATACAACAGAATCTTATTGTTGTTGTTGAGGACATACACGCGTCCGTCTTCTTCCACATAGCACCTACCCAACTGATGGTAATCAGAAACAAACTGGCCCGTTTCGCTTGCAAATGTCTTGCCCGTACAATAGTCCCGATAGCAATCCACTCCAGCCACTGTCGTGTCTTTTAGTTCATGGTTTCGCGATCCGGAATAAAAACTGTTCGACCAGTGCATATTCCATATACGCCCGGATTTCAGCATCGGTTGGCGTTCCTGTGCATAGCCGACAAACGTAGACATGAGAAAAAACATAGAAAACAGAATCTTTTTCATAATGACGGTGATATTAGTATTGGTACTGCAAAATTAATAAAAATTCATCGTACAAACGCCAAAAAACAAGCACAAAAATGTAACAAAATGTAACAAAAACACTGTTATCCAACTGAATGCCAACGAGATAACCTTTAATTTATCATTGACACAATTCGGTCGAAATTTTTATATCTTTTATTTCGATGATTCTATCTCTTTCAAGTACTTCACAATCTTTTCACGGATAGGGTGAAGATCTACGGAAATAGCCTCCCATACCAAATCTTCCTCAACATTGTGATATCCGCTGCTCTCTCATAAATCAATATTTTATCTCGGTCAGCTGTTTCTCGAGCAAATGGCATCAAGCCTCCTACAGTGATTAAATCAACCTCTTTTCCAAGCAAGTCCTTTAAGTCTTCATACATGCCACTCAAGGTGAAGAGACTGAAATGCTGTGATTTGTCTGGGAGAATCAGAATATCTACATCAGAGTCCTCTCGTTGTTCCCCTCTGGAGTAGGAGCCAAAAAGCCATACTTTCAGGACTGGCTGTGTCTTGAAATAGTCGGCTATCTTTTGTTGCATTGCTTGTGTACTCATAAGCGATACTTTTTAGTGTCGACTGCAAAAATACATTTTTTTCCTGTATGTTCCAAACTTTCACCATTCTTTTTACTATGCATCACCGTTTCCGACCATCAGTTTCCGACAACAAGGACTGCCTCGTCGAAGGAGGCACCATAGCGCAACAGAGGGTCGTCCTTGTCGAAGTAGATGGGAGATAAAAGATGTAGTGAGGATAAAGATTTTGAGATTTCTACATAATTTCCTTTATAACATTTTGAGATTTGCCCAAAAACGTGGAGATGCTGATGGGCCCTGACTATCAGCCATCAGTTTCCGACAACAAGGACTGCCTCGTCGAAGGAGGCGCCATAGCGCAACAGAGGGTCGCCCTTGTCGCCACTCAACTTGCTGCCGGTCTCAAGGTCGTAGGTGCGCTTGCAACGGGTACACTCCACCTGCTGGCGGTTGCCCGTCCACGTGAGGGGAATCAGGCCGGGACAGTTGGGACAGATGCGGTCGTAGGCAATGAGGCCGTTGAAATTGGTACGACCGACAATCAGACCGATCTCGTTGCTCGCCCCCAGCATGTAGGCCGAATAGTTGTTTTCCTTGGCCGTGGCAATGATATTGTCTTCCTCGCCCTGCTTTCCGCTGTTGCTCTGTGCCAGCACGTGGCGCAAGCCGTGGTTGTCGACACGGGTGTAGATGTAGACGTAGCTGCCTGCCGACCGACAGGCGGAGAAGATGATGCTGGTCTCATGCCCCTGCACATAGAAACGGAAACGGCAGGGGTAGCGATGACTGATGGGGTCGTCTTCTTTGCATGACGACATCGTCATGAATAAGGAACTGAAAGCAATTATCGCGAAAATTGCGTGAATTTTCGCGAAAATCGCGTGAATTTTCGCCATAATTCAAAACGGTTTAATGTTGAAGCAATGCCTGCTCGGCCTGCTCGGCCCGATTGAAGGCGAAACCTTCGAGCACAGTTTGCATCAACTGGCCGATGCGGTCGTTGCAGAGGTTGCCGATAGAGCCTTCGTGGGTGTGACGGATGTTCTTGTCGGGAGTGAAGCGGCCTGCCTCGATGTCGAGGCCCACTTTCTTGTAGGCATCGCGGAAGGGCATACCCTCGGCGGCGAGACGGTTCACCTCTTCGACGGAGAACATGGGGTCGTAGCGCGGATCGTCGAGGATGTGGTCGTGTACCTCTATCTTGTTGATGATATAGGCCGTCATGCGCAGGCAGTCGCGCAGCTCGTCGAAAGCAGGCAGAAAGACCTCCTTGATGATCTGCAAGTCGCGGAAATAGCCCACGGGCAGGTTGTTCATCATCAGTGTCACCTGATAGGGCAGGCTCTGCAGCTTGTTCGACTTCGAGCGGATCAGCTCGAACACGTCGGGGTTCTTCTTGTGCGGCATGATGCTGCTGCCTGTGGTACACTCCTTGGGAAGCTTCACGAAGCCGAAGTTCTGCGAGTTGAACAGGCAGGCGTCGAAGGCCAGCTTGGCCAGTGTCCCGGCAATGGTGGCGATGGCGAAGCCCACGTTGCGCTCGGTCTTGCCGCGTCCCATCTGGGCATAGACCACGTTGTAGTCCATTGAATCGAAGCCCAGCAGGTCGGTGGTCATCTGGCGGTTCAGGGGGAACGACGAGCCATAACCGGCAGCCGAACCGAGGGGGTTGCGGTTGGTCATCTTGTAGGCGGCCTGCAGGAAGAGCATGTCGTCGCACAGACTCTCGGCGTAGGCACCGAACCACAGGCCGAAGCTCGAGGGCATGGCCACCTGCAGGTGGGTGTAACCGGGCATGAGCACGTCCTTATACTGATTGCTCTTGGCGATAAGCTGGTCGAAGAGGTCCTTCACGTCGTCGGCCACCATTCTCAACTGGTGCCGGGTAAAGAGCTTCAGGTCTACCAATACCTGGTCGTTGCGCGAACGGCCCGAATGGATCTTCTTGCCCATGTCGCCCAACTTGCGGGTGAGCATCAGCTCCACCTGCGAATGAACGTCCTCAATGCCGTCCTCAATGACGAACTCGCCCTTCTGCGTCGTCTCGTAGATGTTGCGCAGCTCCTGCAACAGCAGGGGCAGCTCGTCCTTGCCAATGAGTCCGATGCTCTCGAGCATGGTGATGTGCGCCATAGACCCTAACACGTCGTAAGGAGCCAGATAGAGATCCATCTCGCGGTCGCGACCTACGGTGAAGCGGTCGATCTCAGCGTTCACCTCATAGTTTTTTTCCCAGAGTTTCATGTTTTTAAGTCCCCTAAGTTAGGGGATTAGGGGTCTGAACATGAGCCGGATGGGGGTCTAAACGCCCTTCATGTCTTTCCCGATAATTGTTAATAATATGTTTAAGAGAGTCTGTTCAGACCCCCAACCCCCTCGCTCGGCTTTGCCGCTTGGCTCGTCCAAGAACTTAGGGGGCTTATACATACGGAATCATGGCCAGGGCGTCGGCGATTTTCTCCACACCGTCCTCCAAGGGGCCGCTGACCATGCCTTTCAGCATGATGGGGATGTCGGCCTTCACGGTGACCTTCATCTTCGACGTGGTGTCGGTGACAGGAAGCACCTGAATCCAAAGGTTGAAGGGCAGGGGCGAATCCACGCTCTCGAACTTCACGCACTTGGGCTCTTCACGCTCGCAGATGCGAAGGGTGATCTTGCCCACAGGGGGCACCGACACGGAAACGCTGTCGCTGTCGAAGGTGAAGTCCTTCACTTTGTCCTCAGGCACACGGTCGCGCACACGCTCCAAATTACTCAGATCGCTCAGATTCCTATACACTGCCTCCTGAGCGTAAGGCACTTGCTTGATGCTACTTTCAAATTTTGTCATTGTAAACCCACCCCTAACCCCTCCCGAGGGGAGGGGCACTTGGTTACTTTTGTGGGGGTGACTACCAAATTGTTAATATGATAATTATAGTTGCATAAATGGAGACATTCCAGCCATGAATCTATACAGACTCCCCTCCCCTCGGGAGGGGTTGGGGGTGGGTTTCCCAATTTGCTGGGTCTTTCCTCCACTCGGCCAGCACGGCCTTGTCTTCGTCCTTGATGTAGCCCGTCTCGGCGGCCTGCTCCAGGACGGCGTTGTAGTCGCTCAGGGTGACGAGGCGCACGCCAGCCTCGCGGAAAGCCTCTTCGGCCACGGGGAAACCGTAGGTGAACGAAGCCACCATGCCAATGACCTCCACACCATATTCGCGCAGGGCAGCTACGGCCTTCAACGACGAACCGCCCGTGGAAATGAGGTCTTCCACCACAATGACTTTGGCACCCTTGGGCAGCATGCCTTCCACCTGATTGCCCATGCCGTGGTCTTTCGGCTTCGGACGCACATAGGCGTAGGGAAGTCCCAGCTCGTCGGCCACTAAGGCACCCTGGGCAATGGCTCCCGTAGCCACACCGGCCACGGCCTCAGCCTCGGGGAACTCGGCCTGAATGAGATGGCACAGTTCCAGTTTCACGAACGAACGGACATCGGGATAGGAAAGCGTCTTGCGGTTGTCGGTATAAATGGGCGACTTCCAACCGCTGGCCCACGTAAAGGGATCGTTGGGCTGCAACTTGATGGCCTGAATGTCCATCAGCTTTCTTGCAAAGATTTTCTTGATAGCGTTCATCTTCTTCCTTATTAATATTGAATTGCATGCAAAGGTACGATTAAGTGGGCGAAAATGCAAATAAATTTGCAATTTTCCGAGCGTAGGCACTTTCGGGCACCCCTAATTCTTTGCGAAACCCAAGGTGGCAATGCTGATTCTGACTTCGGGAATCTGAAGCAGCACGGTGGCACAGGCCATGAGCGTACTGCCCGTGGTGACCACATCGTCGACGAGCAGCAGATGCTTGCCGCGAAGTCCGTCGGCCTGACACAGGCGGAAGGCATGCTCCACGTTTTCACGCCGCTCAATGATGTTCAGCCGCGTCTGACTGCCCATAAAGCTGACACGCTCCAATGCCCGATGATAGACGGGCAGATGCGTCACGTCGGCCATGCCACGCGCAATCAGTTCGCTCTGGTTGTAGCCACGATGCCGATAGCGGCCCTTGGTCAGCGGAACAGGCACAAGGCCGTCGATGCCTTCAAAGAACCCATAGGCGGCGCAATCGTCCGCCATCAGCCGTCCCAACTGCTCCGCCACATCGCTGCGACCGAAATACTTGACGGAATGGATGACAGAGGCCGAGAGGGTGGCCGGCTCATAATAGAACAAGGCAGCCGCCCGTTCTATGGGAACGATTCCCCAGAACAGGCGTGCCAATGGATTGTCGACAGGATTTTGGGAAAAACGGGTCAACGAAAGATGCTGCGCGCACGATGAACAAAGCAGACCTTCGTTCGGCGACAGACGTTCCTGACAGCCCAGACAACGACGGGGCGACAGCAGATCGATCAGCTTGGTCCAGAAACTCGTTGTCATGACAGAGCCGAACGTTTACGAACGGCGATAGATGCTGGGACTCATGCCCACATGCTCCTTGAAATACTTGCCGAGGAACGACTGGTTGGGGAAGTTCATCTCTGTGGCTATCTCCTTGATGGTCTTCGACGTGGTGCGCAGCATCAGGCGCAGCTCCACGGTCACATAGTTGTCAATCCACTCGTTGGGTGTGCGCATGCTCACATGCTTCACCATCTCCGACAGGTATTTCGGCGTGATGCCAAGCTGCTGGGCGTACCAACTGACACGGCGCTCCGTGCGGCAGTTCGTCTCGACCATGTGGATGAAGTTGTTGAAAATGACATCAGCACGTGTCTGGCGCATGTCCTTCGTCTGCTTGGACCGGTAGATCACGTTGCTCAGGTCGTAGAGCATGGCCATCATCAGGGCTATCACCAGATTGCGGCGGAAATGGTTCTCCTCATCGGCAATTTTGGTGCGTATCACATAGAAATACTGGCTGAAAATCTGCTGGTCGCGCTCGGGCAATGGGAAGATGGGATAGTTATGTGAGAAGAGGAACAAGGCCGACACGTCGCTCACATTGCGGATGATCTCATTGTAGAAAGGCATCGAAACCATCATGCAGAGACCCTCGAAGTCAGGCGAGGCGTTGTATTTGTCCAACACATGGCGTTCCGATACCACCAGCAGGTCGCCGGGAGTCAGGTGCTGCTCCTTGGTGTCGAGCGTATAGCGAACCTCACCTTTCGTACACAAACAAATCAGGATAAAGTTCATGCGACGGGGGTCTTTGGGGAACGGAGCATCCGACAAGCGGTCGATTAGCAACACGTCGCTGTCGAGCGAAACGCAACTAGTCCAACTTCGGGCTTTCGTAATATTCGTTTCAACAATTCTTTTTTCCATATTAATATATGTGTCTATGCCTGATGGGAATGAAAATAAATATGTATGCGGTTTTTATGGCGCAAAGTTAAATAAAAAAAAACGAGTTTAAAAACATGTCATGGTCAAAATTGCAAAATAACGTTAATATTAATACTTTCTTCGGTATTTTATATAGAAAAGAGATACTTTTGTAACAAAGTTTTGCAAAAACAAATCCGTAAAGGATGACGTATCATGATTTCTTACAGCCATTCTACACTCGCTACGAACAGGGTGAGGCCAAAGCGGTGGCACGCATGATCTTGGAAGTGGGCTTCGGCCTCTCTATGACAGATATTGTCTGCGGAGCCGTCGAACGGTTGTCGGCCAACGACAACGAACGGCTTCGGCAAATGCAGGCACGAGTGCTGGCCGGCGAGCCTGTGCAGTACGTATTGGGGGTGGCCGACTTCGGTCCGCGTCAGTTCATCGTCGCGCCCGGCGTGCTCATTCCCCGTCCCGAAACCTACGAACTGTGCGAATGGGTCAGAGTCGAGAGTGGAGAGTCGAGAGTGGAGAGAAGAGAGAGGAGAGAGGAGAGTGGAAAGTGGAGAGAAGAGAGTCTTTTAAATATTCTGGACATTGGGACGGGGAGCGGATGCATCGCCTGTACACTGGCCGCTGAACTGCCTGGCGCACAGGTCACGGCATGGGACATTTCGGAACAGGCACTCAGCATTGCACGACGGAATGCTAAAAAGCTACAGGTACAGGTGACGTTCGAGCAGTGCGATATTCTTTCTGCCCCCCATCGCGAAAAAGAACTCTCCTCTCTCCACTCTCCACTCTCCCCTCTCCCCTCTCCTCTCTCCCCTCACAATTGGGACCTCATCGTGAGCAATCCTCCCTATATCTGCCAACAGGAATCGGAACAGATGGAGCCGCATGTCTTGGAACACGAGCCTCATCTGGCCCTCTTCGTACCCGACGACGACCCGTTGCTGTTCTATCGTGCCATTGCCGGCTACGCCCGTCAGTCACTGAAACCGACAGGAAAGCTGTTCTTTGAAATCAACCCCCTCTATGCCGACGAGACGGTTCAGATGCTGCAATCACTCGGCTTCCCACAGACGGAGATACGGCGTGACCAGTTTGGAAAAGAAAGATTCGTAAAAGCCTTGAATTTTGAATGATGAACAATGAACTGACTGAACAACAAGTGTTCCAGAAGCTGTCGGCACTCTGTGCGCGGGCCGAACACTGCCAGTGGGAGATGCTGGAAAAGATGCGCCAGTGGGGCGTGGACGAGGAGACGCAGGCCCGTGTCATGGAGCGGCTCGTCAACGAGCGTTATGTCGACGACCGGCGCTATGCCGAGGCGTTCGTCCGCGACAAAGTGCGCTACAACCAGTGGGGCCGCCGCAAAGTGGAGCAGGCCCTGTGGCTGAAACACATCGATGGCGACGTGGCCCGGCAGGCCCTCGACGCCATCGACGATGATGAATATGTGTCTATGCTGAAGCCCATGCTCGCCCAGAAACGGCGCACCACCAAGGCGCAGAGCGACTATGAGCTGAACATGAAGCTCATGAAATGGGCCGTGGGGCGCGGCTTCACGATGGACATCATTCGCCAGTGCCTCACGGTCGAAGAGGATTTCTAACGGTTCAATAGTTGCAGAATTTCCTGATAGGAAACAATGACCTGCGAGTCGATGGCCATCACCACACTATGATTGTACTCATCGTAGAAACCGCTGTTCACAATGTCCTGCAACAGGTTACGAGGTGTTTGGTTATGATCTTCGCTGAAATAGATCAGCGCCAGCACATAGCGGGCAATGTCCTTCGATGGCGAAGCAATCTGTTCCGGGGTCGTGCAGTTGCCTACATAGTGGTTATCCAAGGTCTGGATCAGCTGCTCCAACTCTTGCGTGTTCGCTCCATTGATTCCCCGAGTAGCCGTTCCGTCCATCCTTCCGGCCAAAGCATAGAACCAGTTCTGATAGAGCAACAGCACGCTGCGCAGTTGATAATTTTCCTCCTCATCTGGAGTGACCCGTTGAACATACTCATTCATATTGTAGGCAAGCCCAATGAGCCTCTCAGGAACCCCCGTCCGATGGACTTCCTTCAGTTCCTGACCGATGCGACGGAATAACTCTTTTCCATAACCACTGAGGAACTCTCCCTGCGGGTCACCCTCCTGAGTAATCTTAATGGAGGCGGCAATATTTCCCACATAATCATAGAGAGAAACGTATGTCGTTCCCGGAATACGGTATGTCGTAGGCTTCACGGTAATGGTAAGGGTCTCTTTGTCCACCATTTTCTTTTCCAGTAAGATGCCACCTGCTGTTAAACGAGCTATTTCAGTACTGGCTTCATTCAAGTTGGACGCTTGTGGTGTCAGATAGAGCTGCACATCGCTCTTGAACGTAACCGTATAAGTGTCGCCTTGCACGGGTACATTCAGTTCTTTGCTGCTCAGCGTAACGGGTTTGTTGGGGTCGTGGGTCTCGTTGCCCAACACACCGTCGCCGTCGTAGTCGATAAAGTTCTTCAGCGGCTTCACGGTAATCTCGCGTCCCAACTGCTTGTAACGCTCCACCAGCATCTTGGCAATGTTGTCCAAACTGCTGATCATTTCCTTCCGGTCTTTGTTTATCTGCTCACGGTTGGCCTCGGTGAACTGGCCGTCGTCGGCAAAGTCGCTGCACAGCTTAGCGAGATATTCCGTGAACTCAGCCTCGCCGCGCTTGCCCAACAACAGAGCCGAAGTGACAATGAGCGCAGCCGACTCGTCGGTGCCGGCGGCAATCGAGAACTGCGATGCATCGGTCGTGTTCAGCTGTTGCAGTCCGAACGTCTTCAACAACTCTTCCTGTGCCTGCTTATTGGCCTCGGCAAACGATGCCCCATCCTCTATCAGCCTCATCACGCGCTGATACTTCAGGTGGGTCAGCAGGTTCACGTTCACGCTGTTCTTGTCGCGAAGGTCCACCACGCCTTGCAGCATGATCTGTCCTTTCGACAGCTTGCCCGTGCATTCATTATAGAAATAACCGTTGACACTCAGACGGGCGTATGGCTCGTCGAACTGTTCGGGGTTGAAGGCAAACGAACCGTAGTCGTCGGTGATGGTGGCAGAATAGGTGCTGCCCACGGCCTTCATCTTCTCGTTCAGTGGCTGCATGTTGATCACCGAACCGCTCACAAAGGGGCCTTTCTCCACGGTTCCCTTCACCGTTAGCTCGCGCGGCGTGAAGTTTCCACTGCCATTACCGCCGTCTGCCACGGCATCGTCTTTGTCGTCGCCACAAGCCACCATCATCATGGCAAGCATGGCGAACATCCACATCTTTGTTTTCATCGTTTATGTGTTTAATTATAAAAAAACGGTGCAAAGTTAATCAATTATTTACAAAACCGATAAACATATAGTCAAAATTCCACGTAGGGAGCCAACCGTTGAAGCTCTTCGGGCGGAAAATCGGGCAGCAGGCGCAGGTCGTCGATACTCTTCAGGGGGCCGTTCTTGCGGCGGTGTTCGACGATGGCACGGGCCTGGTAATAATTGAGGTAAGGATGCTGTTTCAGTTCGCCCACTGACAGGCGGTTCAGGTTCAGCAGGTGGGGCGAGGCGGTTCCAATGGTGAAGAATCTCTTTGCGTCCTTAGGAAAATGCTGAATCTCATCGAGCTGGTCCACACTGACATAGCCGCCCAACCTGCGTCCGTAGGCCGCTATCTGTCGGGCATAGTAGGAACCGATGCCCGGCACACGCTTCAACTGGGCGGTATCGGCCACGGCAAGGTCGATAACCTCCCCTTCCTGAATCTTTCTCGGAAACAGTGCGGTGTCGCGCGGCAACGGTTCGTCCTTCACCAACAAGGCCGCCGGCTGATAGTCGGACGAGATGCGGATAAAAGGCTCCAGCTCCCTATACTCTTTCTGCGTCAGCCCGTAGACCTGTGCGAAATCTTCCTTCCGGCGGAAGATGCCGCCAGCCGCCCTGTACTTGATGATGTTGCGTACCTGCCACGATTGCAGTCCCAAGCGGAGCAAGGCCGTGGAGTCGGCGGTGTTGGGGTCGAAAGCAAAGCGTTCCACCTGTCGCTGGGGCACCTCACCCACGAAAATGGGAGCCGGTTTCCCCTTTTCCGAAGGGATACTGTCCGTCAGTTCGCCGTCGGCCTCGAAGTCCGATTCGCTCATTCTGTCTAACCACAGGCAAGCACCCATGAAAAAACCCGCCACCACCAACAGCGTGAGGAGCACGTGGCGGTCGCTCTTGTTGAGATAGAGAAAATCACGGATGCGCATGGCCCACTACAGAAGTCCGAACTGATGCAGGAAGATGAGAAGGATGCAGAGCGGACAGACGAAACGCACCAGGAAGAGATAGAGTTGGAAGAAGGTGCCGCGCAGGGTGCCATAGTTGGTGAACTCGTCGCGCACCACCTTGCCGGGCACTGCCCAGCCAATAATGATACAGGTCAGGAAAGCACCGAGGGGCAGCATAACCTGCGACGTGAGCATGTCGCAGAACTCCATCAGCGGCAGCCCGAAGAGCCCCAGCCCTTCGACGGCACCCATGCTCAACGAGCAACCCACAGCCAAGAGGACGCAGACACTCGTCACAATCCATGCCGAACGGTCACGGTGCAGGTGAAACTCCTCGCTGAAAAAGGCGGTGCCGATCTCATGCATGGAGATGGTCGACGTGAGGGCGGCAAACACCAGCAGGGCATAGAACAGCACGCCGATGACATAGCCCACCACGGGCATTGAGGCGAAAGCCAACTGGAACACATTGGGCAGGGTGATAAAGATGAGCGAAGGCCCCGAATCGGGTTCCACACCCACGGAGAAAGCGGCAGGGAAAATCATGAGTCCGGCCAGGATGGCTATCAGCGTGTCGAGCAGCGCAATCTGTCCTGCCGACCGCAACAGGTTGGTTTCCTTGCTGAAATAGCTGGCGTAGGTACACAGGCAGGCCGTGCCTAAGGAGAGCGAGAAGAAGGCCTGTCCCAAGGCTTCGAGCAGCACGTCGTGGCTCACTTTCGAGAAGTCGGGCCTGAACAGGAACTCCACGCCGTCCATGGCTCCCGGCAGCATACAGGAGGCCACCACAATGACAAGCAAGAGGATGAGCAACAGGGGCATGAGCAGCTTCGATGCCCGCTCTATGCCGTTCTGCACGCCGCGCACAATGACCAGATGGGTAATCAAAATAAAGGCAACAGCCCAAAGGATGGGCTTCCACGGATGGGTGGAGAAGGTCTGGAAATAGCTGAGCACATAGTTGGCATCGCCATTCAGATGGCCGAAAACAGAGGCATAGAGATATTGCAGACACCAACCGGCCACCACGGCATAGAATCCCAGGATGATGGTCGCGGTCAGTATACCTAAATAGCCCACTAACCGCCATCGCCGGTTACCCCCAGTGATGTTGAAGTAAGCCCGTGCGGCATTGGCCTGCGAATGCCGTCCGACAATGAACTCACTCACCATGCCTGGTATGCCCAACAGGAAGATGCAACCAATATAGATCACGATGAAGGCCGCTCCACCGTTGTGGCCCGCCATATACGGGAAACGCCACACGTTGCCCAACCCCACAGCCGATCCCGCCGTGGCCAAGATGATGCCTAACTTGCTGGCAAAGTTCGCTCGCGTAGTTTTCGACATTGTCTTCTATTTATAAAATTACTCCTGATAGTTTTTTCTTTACCTTTTTCGAGAAAGTATCTTGACATCCACAATATCGATTTGACAAACGCAGAAGGCGAAGCGCTTTTCAACTTCGTCATGTCGTCGCATTCACGGACAAAGGTGCGAATCGCATTGATAATGTTTTCCGAGTCTTTGTCTTCGTTAATCAGCGAGTACATTTTGCTGGCCTTCATATAAAACGAAATATATTCGTCAATTTGTCATTGGCCTTACACATAATTTGGATTTTTATTGAAACAAATAAAGAGATGCAAAGATACATATTTTTTTTTATTCAAAACGGAAAATTGATGCTTTTTTTACTTTTTTGCACCTGTTTGATATGGGATTAAAGAAAAATGTGTACTTTTGCAACCAGAATCGGAAAGGAATATCGTGTTCATTGTAACGATAATGATATATTGATTAAACATACATCTATTAACAAAAAAAAAACAGACATGAAAAAAAATTCATTCAAATGGATGGCAGTTTCGTTGGCTGCTATTGTGAGCTTGGGCTTCACTTCGTGTAGTAGTAGTAATGACGACAAGGATGACCCAACTGATCCTGACACACCTATCAATCCCATTGAGCCGTCGAAGGAAGACGCCATGTCGCCGGCCACCCAGAAGGAACGTCTTGAAGCCACAGCATTGGAGTTTATGGGCATGATGCCATCCTCTGATTTCCGTGACATTGTGGAGCTTGGCAAGTATATTGGCGAAACATACGGTGACGGTTATGATTGGGACAACGTTGAAGATTGGGTAGAAGATGCTTTTGACGCAGCCCGTGAAGCCACTGGAACAAAGGCAACGGAAACCAAAACCGAGAAGTGGGATTATTATACTTACAAGTACAATTACATTTATACCAACTACAGGTCTTTGGTGACGGCCTCGAATTTCACAGGCCATTTCACCGCCCGCAATGGCCGTTGGGTGCTGGAGAAAGCCAACGACTTGCAGTTCATCTTCACAGACAAGCGTGGTCAGCAATGTGTACTCAAAGTTGAAACTGACGGCAGCGTAAAGGAAGTGTACGCATTCAACATGTATGACAGAAAGGGCTCTGACTACGAGTCAAAAGACAACACCTCTACTTATAACAAGTATTACGACCGCACGCAATGCATCATCGGTGTTCCCGAAAAGATTGTGGTAACGCTGACACAGGGCGGCAGCCAGGTTGTGAAGACGACTGTCAACATTGATTTGGGAAGCATCAGCAACGAAGAATTCGACATCAGCAAGAACAGCCTGACAGCGTCGGCGCTCATAGAATTGAACAACGGCTACAAGTTTAATGTTTCCAAAGTCGCCTATACTGCAAACACCAATGCCGCGGTATCGTTTATCATGAGCAAGAACGGAACTTCGCTTGTGACGATAGGGGTATCGGCAGACGTAAACGACATCCCTTCTGTGAATGTCAGTGCCTTCAGTTCCAAAATCTTTGATGCAGACGATTACGATTTCGACAAGATCAATGGAAAGAACGCATACGTGAAACTTGACATCTTAGGAAAAGTCCAGATTCAAGGAACTTTGTCCGATGTGCGCAAGTATGTGGACTATTTGGAAGATGCGGCAAACAACAACAAGGACGAGAAGAATTTCAAGTCATACATCAATCAGGCCAATGCCCTGACCGACATTAACCTGTTCTACGATGGGGAAAACGTCAAGCAGGCCACCGTCAAACTGGAGCCCTTTGCTGAAGAAGACTGGAACGGCCGCACTTATTGGGTAGTTGAACCCGTCATTAATTTCTACGACGGCTCATCCTATAGCACATTCGAGGCTTTCTTCAACGAAAAAGACTTCAAGAAGACCATCGACACTTTCAAGTCTCTGGCAAACAAATATGCAGACCTTGTCGACGAGCGTATTTACTGGTGATTCTCCTGAATGAGAAAACACGGTCTGACCTATATTCTTTTTTTACTTTTCTGTGCATTTTCATCTTCCGCATCTTCGCAGGAAGATGAAAATGCATGGAATTTTTTGGTTGACAGCATCACGGTAACAGGTTTCCGGAACAGGCTGCCCGTGAAATCAGACGTCCAAGGTGTGACTACATGGGAAATGAGTGACATGAACCTGCTGCCCCAGCTGCTCGGCCATGCAGACCCCATGCACTATGCCCAGATGCTGCCGGGTATTCAGACAAACAATGAGTACAGGGGCGGCATCAACATCGAAGGATGCGACAATCAGCATAACATGATCACAATAGAGGGGGTACCTATTTACAATGTAAATCATCTGTTAGGCTTCTTCTCCACATTCAATTCCTCACATTTCCGTTCCATTTCTATCGCCAAAGGGCTGGTGAATGCAGGTTCGCCCAACAGGATTGGCGGACAAATGGATATGCAGCATCCTACGGACATTCCCGACAGCATCAACGGAAACCTGTCGGTCGGACTGATTTCTTCACAAGGCACTCTTCATATTCCTGTAGGACAGAAAACGTCCGTCTCCCTTTCATTTAGAGGGTCTTACATAAATCTTCTTTATAGCCGATGGCTGAAGGCAGACGAACAGCAGATCAAGTATTCTTTCTATGATGCCAATCTGACACTCTCACACCAAGTGGACAAACACAACCTTCTGCTATTTGATTTCTATAGCGGCAGAGATGCCGGTGTCTTTTCGGAGAATGATTACCTGGTCGACATGCAAGCCCGATGGGGCAACAACATGGGGGCAATCCATTGGTTTTACAAAAATGGAGAAGGGATGACGGCCAAGACGACAGCATTCCTGACAAGCTACAGAAACAGATTCCTCCTTGACATGCAAGACCTGTCTTTCCGCCTGCCCTCCGGCATCACCGACATTGGACTGAAAAGCGATTTTGCGTGGAAGGGCTGGAATGTCGGAGCAGAATTGTCTCTGCATCATATCAGCCCCCAATCACTTGAACATGACGGCGGCTTTAACATGTCTGATGTTGATGCAAACCACACCCATTCCTTGGAATCGTCATTATACGTGAATTACGAATGCCGCTTGACTGAGAATATAAAGGTCTTGGGAGGCATCCGAGGCTCCTGCTTGGCAGAAGGAAATCATGCTTACACCGCTGTTGACCCTTCTTTACGGTTCCTTTACGACAAACCTGACTGGAATTTCTCTGTCACATACGCGGTTCGTCACCAATATCTGTTTCAAACAGGATTCTCCGACTTAGGCTTACCCACGGAATTTTGGATGTCATCTTCAAAACAGATAAAGCCCCAATACGCCCACGAATATTCAGCCAACTACAGCACCTACCTGTTTGGGCGGAAGTACAAGATAGGCTTGGATTTGTTTTATCGCAGACTTTACAACCAGACAGCCTACAAAGGGTCTGTCCTCGATTATGTCAATTCGGTGTATGACATCAACAACTCCTTGTTGCATGGAAACGGGGAAAACTACGGTTTCAGCCTGATCCTGAACAAATGCACCGGGGCACTCACAGGATGGATGGGCTATACCTACACCCATGCACGCCGTTCCTTTGACGAAGAACGACGCAAGGAGTCATACCCGGCAAGCCATGAGCGCCCACACGAACTGAACGCTGTTGCCACTTACAGTGTGGGGAAGCACTGGAATTTTGGAGGAACAATCGTCTATGCGTCTGGCACACCGTTCACACCCACAAAATCCATCTATCTCCTTAACAACAATATCATCACGAAATACGGCAAATACAATTCTGCCAGACTCGAACCCTACGTTCGGCTTGACCTCTCGGCAAACTACAAATGGTTGGGAAAAAGAATGTCGGAACATGGCATCAATTTCTCCTTATACAATGTTACAAGCCGAAAAAATGAACTCTTTTATTATGTAAGGACACGAAAAGACGGCTCTTTTGCCTACCGGCCAGTCACGTTCATACTATTTGCCCTTCCTTCCGTCAGTTATTATTATAAATTCTAATACGCCCATGCGGAGATTCATTTTTGCCCTTGCCTGCGTCTTCATACTAACAGGATGCGTGGACGATTCCGACCGTCTGGAACTGGATGTGCCCCACTTCATTGTAGAGGGATGGATAGAAGATGGCGGATTCCCTGTGGTGATCCTTTCCCGGTCATTGCCACTCAGCACAGACTACCAAGACATTGACAGCCTGAGCGACTATATTGTAAGATGGGCAAAAGTCACCATCAGCGACGGGACCGACAGTGTTGTGCTGACAGGGAAATACGACAAAGGCTATTTCCCACCTTATATATACACGACAAGCAGAATAAGAGGCAAGGCTGGAAAAACATATTACCTGACAGCAGAATACCGTGACCTGCGGGCTACCGCCCAAACCACCGTTCCCGCCATTCCCGACAACTGCTCTTTTAGGGTGGAACGTTGCGCAGGTTCAGACACACTCTTCCAGATCAGGGCTCGTTTCAAGGACAACCCTGCTGAAAAGAACTACTATCAGTTCTTCACCCGTGTTGGCACAAGCACAAAACAGTATCAGGCATCCTATCTTGGCAGCATAGACGATGAAGTTCTGAAAGGAGAGACGGACATGACTGTCTATCGTGGCCATCAACTGAGTGACAAAGACTATACACCCTATTTCCTAGCAGACGACACGGTTTCCGTGAAGTTCGCGCAAGTTGACGCCACTTCGTTCCGTATTTGGGACAGTTACACCAAAATACAGTCGCTGTCGTCAAACATGTTCTTCTCGACCTCTTCAGATATAGAGTCAAACATCACCGGCGGCTATGGCTATTGGTGTGGCTATGGGACCATCACAGACTATATTGTCGTCAGGGACTCCATTGGTTTGAAATAGCAATCATTGCGCCAGTTCGGGATAGAAACATCCAAATCCACTTCCTACTGAACATCTTATTTTTAACAATTGAGGTTATTATAGAACATGAAAAACTCTGCCATTGATGATTGATCATGTCGCCATTGAACATCAACGAGCAGCTTATTGAAGTTCAATAAGCACATCATTATCATCAGCCCGAATTACTACCGCATCATCCACAAGAACAATCCGCACTTCAACTGCAAGAAGTTCCAGTTTGAATTTGCGAATGGTGAGGTGTTGAGGTTAAAGTTGTCTGAACATTTGAAAGCGTAATAAAAAGTACGAATAAAACTATACCAATATACCTAAATTTATAAACATACAAATAAGAAACTTCAAAAAGAATGTAGTATCTTTGCATGCGGAATAAGAAACGAAATATGACAATGAAAAGATATACTATAGCAGAACTACAGCAGATGCGTGAGTCAGAAGACCATGTGGAGTTCAAGAAAGGCGAACAAGGGAATGTCTCTTACAATGGGGGTGATAAAGCAAAGCCCAAAGATCGACGCAAATGTATCCTTGGATATGTTACTGCTCTCTGCAATGAAGGTGGTGGAAGGATGGTCATAGGTATGCACGATGAGTATCCTCATAAGGTGACGGGGACCAAGCAGAATGAGAATGCTTTAGGCGAGTTAGAGAGTAATATCTATCGCGATACAGGTATTCGGCCTGAAGTATATGAGCTGTTTGAAGATGAGGCAAACAAGACAGGACGAGTAGTAGTGATAGAGATTCCTTCAAGACCAATTGGCAAGGTATATAAGTTTGAAGACGTGGCTTTGATGAGGGTTGGTGAAGATCTGTTGCCAATGGACGACAAGGTTCTTTTGTCAATTCTTCAAGAGCAGGAACCGGACTTCTCTGAGCAATTCTGTGATAGAGCAACCATTGACGATTTGGATCCAGAAGCCATCAAGGTGATGAAAGAAAAGTATGCTAAGAAGCAAAAGAATCCTTCATTCAAATCTTTGGACGACAGGCAGGCACTAAGTGACTTGCATTTGATAAGTGGGAACAAAGTCACAAACGCAGCAGTTCTACTCGTTGGCAAAGAATCTTTCATTAGTGAGAAATTCCCACAGGCCAAGGTCATGTTAGAATATCGCAATACTGAGGCTCAAATTCATTTTGACAATCGTCTCCAATTCGGGCAGCCATTCTTTATCCTGATTGACAAACTGTGGGAAGCAATTAATCTTCGCAATGGCTCTATACCCATCAGAGATGAGTCGTATATCTTTGATATACCATTCTTCAACGAGGATGTTATTAGAGAACTGGTAAATAATGCTTTTGCGCATCGTGACTATCGGAAGAATAGTGAGATTGTCGTAAAGCAATACCCAACGAGACTTGAAGTGCTGAATGCTGGCGGTTTTCCGAATGGTGTTACTGTTGACACCCTACTGACTGTGCCAAGTACACCACGGAACAGACTTTTAGCAGATGTACTTTCAAAAACAGGTGTCGTTGAACGTTCTGGCCAAGGTATCGATAAGATCTTCCTACTTACATTGTCAGAGGGTAAGCCCGAGCCAGATTATTCAAAGAGTGATGACTTCACCGTGATTGCCATACTGCTGGCAACTGTGAAAGATAAGGCCTTTGCTATGTACATTCAAGGAATACAGGACAGTCTGCCAGAAGACAAGAAACTGACCGTCTTTGAGGTAATGGCACTTTGTGAAATTAGAGACGGGCAAAAGAAACCTAGCGATAAAGCGATTACGCATAAACTAGAACAGATGGGCTATATAGAGAAGCATGGAAAGACAAATGCCATCTATTATATCTTACCACGTCGATATTATGAATTGTCAGGAGATATGGCTGCATACTCTCTGGCAACAGACTGGGACATCAATCAGGTTTGGGCGGTAATTCTTCCTTTCTTACAGAAATATGGTAAGGCCAAACGCTCAGACATTGTTAAGATCATTGGGCCACATCTTTCTGAGAAACAAATTAGAAGATATCTGGATATACTTAAATCCAATGGTCTTGTAAGGACTGAAGGGCAGAACAGGACTACCATATACCTTTTGGACGATTCGTATGCGACAAAAAATGAGCTAATTAGCAAAGCACTATCCATTGGACTACAAGAACTCAAAGAGAAGGGAGAAATATAATGGAACGTGAAAGGGCAGATAAAAGGGCGGATAAACAAGCAAACAAGCAAGTGAATCAGTTCTAACTAACTGAAAATCAGCCAATATGAAAGGGCAGATAAAAGGGCAGATAAATAAACAAGCAAACAAAGAAAAGAGAGACGAAGAAGACAGAGATAAACATTGATGATTGATCATGTCGCCATTGAACATCAATGAGCAGCTTATTGAAGTTCAATAAGCACATCATTGAACATCAATGGCGACATGATTGATATTCGATGGCTAAACCGCTCTAAATCAGGCCGAACTGATGGAGGAAAATGAAGAAGATGCAGAGCGGACAGACGTACTTCACCAAGAAGAGGTAGAAGTGGAAAAAGGTGCCGCGCAGGGTGCCCCAGTTGGTGAACTCGTCGCGGACGATTTTGTGGGGGACGAACCAACCGATAAAGATGCAGGTGAAGAAGCCCACCATGGGGAGGAAAATCTGACCCGTCACGAAGTCGAAGATGTCGAACAGCGACATGCCGAAAAGCTGCAGCCCGTCGTAGCCCCCTAAGGACAGCGAGCAGAAGACGCCAATGACAGAGGCAGCCGATACCACCAAGAAGGTGGCCGACTTGCGGGTGAGGTGCATCTCCTCATGACAGAAGGCGGTGCTCACCTCGACCAGCGACATGAGCGAAGTGAGTGCGGCCAAAGAAAGCAGACCGTAGAACATCAGCGAGATGGCATAGCCCACCACGGGCACCGAACTGAAAGCCTGCTGGAACACGTTGGGCAGGGTGATGAAGATGAGCGAGGGGCCTGCATCGGGCTCAACGCCCACTGAGAAGGCCGCCGGGAAAATCATGAGTCCGGCCAGGATGGCCACGATGGAGTCGATGACGCCTATCTGAATGGCCGAGTTGGCCAGGTTGGTCTGTCGGGAGAAATAGCTGGCGTAGGTGCAGATGCAGCCCATGGCGATGGAGAGTGAATAGAACGACTGTCCCAATGCCGAGAGGAACACGTTATGGTTGAGTGCCGACCAATTGGGCTTCAACAGGAACTTGATGCCTTCGGAAGCACCGGGCAACAGGCACGAGGCCACCACGATGATGAGCAACAATATGAAGAGGGTGGGCATCAGGATCTTCGAGGCACGCTCGATGCCTTTCTGCACGCCGTGCTCCACAACGAGATAGGTCATGAGCATGATGACCACCAACCAGAAGATGGGCTTGCCCGGATGGGTGGAGAAATCACGGAAGAACTGCCCGAAATAGGCGGGATCGCCCTTCAGATGGCCCACCACCGAAGCCCAGATGTAGTGCAGGCACCAGCCGGAGACCACGGCATAGTAGCCCGTGATGAGGAAGCCCGTGAGCACGCCCATGTAGCCGATGAGCGACCATGCCGTGCCGCCCGACATCTTGCGGAAGGCACGCGCCGTGTTCGACTGCGCATGCCGGCCAATGATGAACTCGCTGATCATGCAGGGGATGCCCAACAGGAGCACACAGACGAAATAGATGACGATGAACATGGCACCGCCGTTCTCGCCTGCCATATAGGGGAAACGCCACACGTTGCCCAGGCCGACTGCCGAGCCTGCCGTGGCCAGGACAATGCCTAACTTCGTTGCGAAATTACCTCTCTCTGATGGTTGCATACTCTACTCATTTCAGAAAACCGACTGCAAAAGTATAAAAAAATTCCTATTTTTTCTGCAAAAATGTAAGCGAAAACGGAAAAAAGGTGCTACTTTTGCAGCCAAATCAAACGGACTGTTGAAATTCCTACCACAAAAATGAATCTGAAAGCCATTCTACCCTATATCCGCAGATACCCCCTTTCGCTGATCTGCATTGCTGTCATCTGGTATCTCAGCATCTGGTTTCTGCCGCCCGACCTGCCCGAACTGCGGGGCGTGAAGTTCATCGACAAGTGGACCCACTTCGTGATGTACGGCGGTTTCTGCTCCGTCATCTGGTGGGAGTACCTGCGAAGCCACAGCCGCACCCATTTCTCGCGCCTGTTGATCTTCGCATGGGTAGCCCCTATCCTGATGAGCGGCATCCTCGAGCTTGTCCAAGCCTACTGCACCACCAACCGCGCCGGCGAATGGCTCGACTTGGCCGCCAACGCTACTGGCTGCACCCTCGGCATCGGCATCGGACTCGTGATGAAAAAATTTATCTTTACCGACCCGTCACGCAAAGGCGGTTGTTGACCATGAGAAGCTGGCCGGGACGGGTATGGCGGCGCACTTCGTCGAGAGAGGCGAACGTGCCAAGATACTGGCCGGAGACGGTGAACACCCGGAACGACGACGGACGAGCATCGCGATTCACGGACTCGACACCCGTGGCATAGTTGTCGTCACCAATCAACGAAAGGAAGGAGATGTCCCACAAACCAATCTTGTCCTCCACATTGTCCCATGTGTAACCGACGGGATGCGACTCCTCGAAGGTGAAGTTGTCGGCCACAAGGTCTTTATTGCCTAACAGGAGCCAGAACTCACGCTCCCAGCCCGACTCGGCCTCGTTGCCATTGCCTGTGGGGTCGTTCCAAGTCACATCGACGGCATACCACTTCGTGTTACCCATCCGCACCTCGTTCCACATGTGCGACTCGCCCTCGGCATCCCTGTTGTTCTTGGCAAAGCCGATTGAGAGCACGCAGGGGATATCCTTCTCCTCGCACAGCACCTTGAAGGCACGCGCATAGCCCTCGCAGACGGGACCTCTGCCGCCCGTGCTTCCACGCAGGGCACTCAGCGGACTGTAGGCGATGGTGGACAGGTTCGCCACATGGCCGAAGTCTGAGTTGTAGCTGTTGTGCTTGGTCAGCCAGTTGTTGAAATAGCGGATCTGCGACAGGCGCGAATCGTCGGGACAGCCGTCTGTAATCTCCTTGACCTTTGTCTTGTATTCCACAACCGCACTACTGACAAGCTCCTGTGTGCGGAAATCCTCATGACGATAGTCGAAATCGGCTGCCATCAGTCCGAAATACATCACCTGCGTATAGTCTATCGTACCCGTTCCGGCTGTTTTTCTATAGCTGGTCCTGTAACTCCAGGTGGTGTTCCAGCGGAAGTAGCTGTTCACCCAGAAGGCTTTGGCATGGTCGTAAGTGAGACACATGCAAAAATAGGGCATGAACACGTTGAACTCTTTCCAGAAATTATTGCAGACTTCATTCACAGTCCTGCTTGCAGACTCCGAAATCTGTTCATCCGTGGCATCCTTGGGGAAAGAGAAATCGAGACTCCCCTGAAAGCTGACCATATCGATGGCATAACTGTCGTCATACTCTCTATGATAGCCGAGCATGGGATTGGAAAGCCAGTTCTCTTCACCATTAAGCACACCGTCGACCTTCTCGCCGTAGGTGTCGTAGAACACCTTGAAGTATTGCGGCAGATTGTTGATGCGGTCAATCCAGCGCACGCCCTCCAGATGGGCTACCGAGGCCGAAGGTGCCCTCAGCACGAAACGGCCTTGTGCCTTTTCAGAGGTCAGTTTGACAATGTTCCGCACATCGAAACTCTCTTCAAGGGTCGGGCCTTGAATAAGGTCGCTTGTCACTGTCTGTCCCTGAACGGAAAGACAGGAAAGAAAAAGTAATAGTAAACCGGTGATTTTCTTCATGATGATCTTTTTGTTTATATTTATCATTGTTTTGGAAGAAGTCCCCCTACTCCAAGTCTTTCGACCAGAGACAGAAGGGGTTCAGCCGCAGATGGGAATTGTAGAAACGTCGGTCACCCGTGACCTCACGGCCAATGAAAGGCGGTTTTTCGTATGGCTCATCGGGCGAGGAAAGCTCCACCTCGGCCATCGTCAGCCCTTCGTTGTCGCCATAGAACTCATCGACTTCAAAGGTGTGGGCACCCGACGGGACAAGATAGCGTGTCTTGTCGATGATGCCCGGCTCGCAGAGCTGAAACAGGTGCTCCGCCTCGTCGAGGGTAATCTCTTTCTCAAACTCATAGCGGCTCAGTCCGCCATCGGGCGAAGGCCCTTTGATGGTCAGATAAGCACGGTCGTCGCGACGGCGCACCCTGACGGTGCGCCCGCGACCACTACAGATGTAACCTTGCTTGATGCGACTGTGACTGGTGGCCCACTGCTTATAGTCGTCGCCCCTGACAAGGAACTTGCGTTCAATCTCAAGTCCACTCATTCCTTAGACTCCCATCATCCAGTAGACCCAGCCGATGTAGAAAATGGCCAGCAATATGAGGACACCGATGATCCACTTCACGATTTTCTCACCTTGTTTGGCCTGCTTCTGTTCGTAAGCCTTCTGCTTCGCATTAAGATGCTTCTCTTCTTGATTTTTCTTTGCCATAATTGTATAGATTTAAAAAGATTATTCTTCGGTTACGGGGAACTCCATGAGGTAGGCTTTGATGAAGCCATCGAGCTTGCCGTTCATCACAGCATCCACATCACGGGTCTCAAAATTGGTGCGGTGGTCTTTCACACGCTTGTCATCAAACACGTAGGAGCGAATCTGACTGCCCCACTCTATCTTCTTCTTGCCAGCCTCAATCTTGGCCTGCGCCTCCAAACGTTTCTTCATGGCGCGGTCGTAGAGCTGTGAGCGGAGCAGGGCCATGGCGCGCTCCTTGTTCTTCGGCTGGTCGCGCGTCTCGGTGTTCTCGATGAGGATTTCCTCCTCCTCGCCCGTGTCGGGGTCGGTGTACCAATAGCGAAGGCGCACACCCGACTCCACCTTGTTCACATTCTGACCGCCGGCACCACTGCTTCGGAACGTGTCCCAAGAGAGCTTGGCGGGGTCTACGTAGACTTCGATGGTATCATCAACAAGCGGCGATACAAAGACAGAGGCAAACGAGGTCATGCGCTTGCCCTGTGCGTTATAGGGGCTGACGCGCACCAAGCGGTGTACGCCGTTCTCCGACTTCAGGAAGCCGTAGGCATATTCGCCACCCTCAATCTGCATGGTGACGCTCTTGATGCCGGCATCCTCGCCGTCGAGCAGTGAGCTAATCGTCACCTTGTAGCCGTGAGCCTCAGCCCAGCGCATGTACATACGCATGAGCATCTGTGCCCAGTCCTGTGCCTCGGTGCCGCCGGCACCACTGTTGATTTTCAGCACGCAGTCCATCGGGTCTTCCTTCTGGCGCAGCATGTTCATGAGTTCCAGCTCCTCGATGGCGGCAATGGCCAACTCATAGTCGTGGTCCACCTCTTCTTCGGTCACCATCTCGTCCTTGTAGAAATCGAAAGCCAGCTGCAATTCGTCGGCTTTCATCCGGCAATCGTTGTAGCCGTCGATCCACTTCTTGATGGACTTCACCTTCTTCATCTGCTCCTCGGCGCGCTTCGGGTCTTCCCAGAAGTCGGGAGCCTGCGTGCGCAGGTCCTCCTCCTCGTACTCCATCTGCTTCTCGTCAATGCGCAGGTAGTGTTTCAGTTTCTCAACCCTATCTAATACGTCTTTTAGTTGATCTTGCGTTATCATAGTGCAAAAATAACAATAAATTTCTTACATCCCCCACACGGTGATTGTGTGGTTCTTATATTGGTATGGACGATGCCAGAGGCGTTCGTCCCAAGATGTTTCGCCTGAACGGTCGAAAATAATAAGGTGGCCTTCGTCGGCAGAGCCTACGGTGTCCATATATCCAAAGGTCTGTTCAAGTCCCTTTTCAATCATCGCATCCAAGGAGCCACGCTTGATTTTCAGTTCCAGTACGATGCGCTGCACCGGACCGCCATATCCATTGGTAAGAGGCTTGCGGACAAGCAAGTCGGTACGCTTGCGCCCCAACCCATATTCGCGGTCTATGTAGCCGCCACCGTTGACGATGCGCTGCAGGAATGCCTGAAGCAGCAACTGCGGCCCAGCCTCAGCATAGTCGAACTTGCCAATCCATGAGTCGGCATTCTGACGGAAGAACTGCTGGAAGTCGAGCAGCAGTTTTTCCATGTCGATACGGCCATCGGCCTTTTGGTACCATTGGGATTGCTGAACCATGACCTGTTGGGTGCTCCAAGTCAGTTCGCGGGGAATAACCTCCCGATAGATACCATTGGCAATGCGGATGGTATGTCCCAATTCGCGCTTGATAAGCCCCATATCGGCAACATACAGAATATCGTCGGTGGGGATCAGCCCCTCTGAAGCCTCATCGCTATTGGCCAGTATCGGCTCTATAACCCGTTTTACACGCGGCTCTTTCAGCTTGTCTATCAGAATATCGATATGGGTCTCACGACGATAGATGATCTGCTCCTGGGCACGATCAATCATCTCAGGCGTGATTACTACCGAACGGTCGCGATTCTCCTTGATTTCATAGGTCACCTCGTTGGCAAGGGCGTTCACCAACCAAGGCTGCCCCTCGGTGGCTTTCCACACCATGGGGAAGCAAGCCTCATCCCATTGCTGTCCTGTTTCGCGAGTGTGCTGCATATACAGCTCATGGATTTCCTCTTCTGTGAAGTTACCCAAGCGGAGCGATTTCGACTTGATGTTGAAGGCCGACCCACCCGTGACAATGTCTTTCTCGCTGGTCTGGATGCGGTAGTCACGCACATCGCGCACGCCACAGAAAATGATGCTTTGCGGAAAGGCTTTCGGACGGTCGCCGTAGCCGGAACGTATCTGCCGCAGCACTGAGACGAGCGAGTCGCCCACTAACGAGTCGATTTCGTCAATAATCAGGACAATGGGCTTGGGCAATTCCTCAGAGAGCCGTCTCAGATAGGTGGTCAGCATGGTGGCTGGCTCTACTTGCCGCACTTCATCGCGGATATGCAGGGGCAGGTCGCTTTTCAGTATGCCACGGAATTGTTCTGCCAGCGTATCACATGTCGACTTGATGACACGATCCATATTGTCGCGTGCAGCCTGGCCCCCTTCTACATTGGCATAGACACAGATGACGTCGCCCTGCTTATTGAGATACTCTCTCAAGGCCAGCATACAAGAAGTCTTCCCCGTCTGTCGCGGAGCATGCATCACGAAATACTTGTCCTGGCTGATAAGTGTCAGCACATCGTCCAGGTCAAAACGCGACAGCGGGTCGATGGTGTAGTTCTTGGAAGGCCTGTTGGGACCAGCAGTGTTAAAGAAACGCTCCATGAGTATACTCATTCCTCGTACATCGCATCTATTTCCTTCTTGTAGTTTTCGTTGAGCACGCGGCGCTTGATCTTCAGCGTGTTGGTGAGCTCACCGCGCTCCAAGGTGAAGTGATGGGGCAGAAGGGTGAAGCGCTTCACCTGCTCATAGTGGGCAAGCTGCTGCTGGAGGGTGTCGATGCGCTCCATCATCATCTGATGAATCTGCTCGTTCTGGCAAAGATCCTCACGGCTCTCAAACGGGATGTCGTGCTCACGGGCATACTCTTCCAAGAACGAATAGACGGGAATAATGAGGGCCGAGACAAACTTGCGCTGGTCGGCGATGATGGCAATCTGATCAATATACTTGTCGACCAGGAGCTTCGACTCGATCATCTGCGGAGCGATATACTTGCCGTTCGAGGTCTTGAACAAGTCCTTGATACGATCCTTGAGGAACAGCTCGCCGTTCTGCAGGAAACCTGAGTCGCCCGTCTTGAAATATCCGTCCTCGGTAAAGGCCTCGCGAGTGATGTCGTCGCGGTTGTAGTAGCCACGGGTGATGGTGGGGCCTTTCAGCAACACCTCGCCCTCTTCGCTGATCTTCACATCAAGCCCCTCGATGGGGAAGCCCACGGAACCCACGGTAAAAGGTTTGCCGACATGCAGGCAACTGACCGTGGCCAGGCTCTCGGTGAGGCCGTAGCCAACATCCATGAAGATGCCGATACTGTGAACGAACTCCTCTACATGGGGCGACACAGCGGCTCCAGCCGTGGGGAAGAAGTGGGCATTCTCAAGACCCAACTCCTTTCGGACGAGCGAGAAGACGGTCTTGTTGAGCATCTCGTATTCCAGATGCAGGGCCACGGGTGGCTGCTTGCCGCAGGCCAAGTATTCGATGTTGTGCTTGCGACCCACAGCGAGGGCATGCTTGAACAGCTTGCGCTGCACCACACCACTCTTCTCGATTTTCTCCTGCACGCCAATGTAGACCTTCTCCCAGAAACGGGGCACCGACGACATGCAGGTGGGATGTGTCTCGCGCATGCTCTGCTGCACCTCCAACGGGCGTGTGTTCACAATGAGCCGCGCACCTTTAGTGATGCACAGTATCTTCCAACCCTTCTCAAAAATATGGGTGAAAGGCAGGAAGTTCATGACACGGTCGTCTTCTGTGACCGGCACACACTTGTTGTTGGCTTCCATGGCAGCATGATATTGTCCGTGGGTCAGGATGACACCCTTCGAGTCGCCCGTGGTACCGCTGGTATAAAGGATATTGGCCATGTCATCAAACGTGGCACTCTTTTGCAGACTGTCAACCTCACTCTGTCGGGGCAGTCCTTCGCCCAACTTCAGGAAGTCGTCGAAATGCATGGCCGTCTGGTCGGCTTCGTCGATATGCACAGCAGGGTCGTAGACGATAATCTTTTCCAGCGACTTGCACATGGGGAACACGCGGCGCGCCTTGTCGTACTGCTCCTGTTCGCCCACGAAGAGGAAGCGCACTTTCGCATCGCCTATCATGAACTGTATCTGCTGTTCGGAACTCGTGGCATAGAAAGGAATGGTGACAGCACGAATGCCCCAAGCACCGAAGTCGGTAAAGAGGTACTGCACGCTGTTCTGCGAGAACACACCCACGTTTTCCTGTACCTTGATGCCCATGTTCAACATGGCATTCGACACTTTCCGAACCATTGCCGAAAACTCATTCCAGGAATACGATTTCCACTCGGTACCGCCAAAGTCTTTGTAGATAAGAGCCTCACGGTCACCCAACTGGGCTGCCACATCGTGAATCAGCCGCGACATGTGCGAGTTGACTTGCTGCATATTATTTAAACTTTTTAATAATATAGTGCAAAAGTACGGTAAATTATGCAAAACACCAAATATTCTTTGGTAGAAATGCATAATTTACCGTACTTTCAGCTAAAAGGAGCTCCCTTATTTCACAACTTTCCTACCATCGACGATGTTGATTCCCTTCTGCAGTTGGGAGTGCTGACGGCCTGTGAGGTCGTAGATGAGATGGCGTGCATTGGTGGAACGGCTGACATTTTCAACGGCTGTTGCCTCCTTGTCGCCACCGAGATATTCGAGGGTGAAATGGTCGAACTTGCAGTCGTTGCTGGTATAGTTTTCCAGCTTCACGCCGAAAGTCAGCGTGCCGTCAGTAATCTCCGTGGTGAGACTGGCGGTGTTGTCACTCAACTGGGTCATGTCGGCCTTGTCGCTGTTGGCAAAGAGCCAGGCTCCTTGATGAATGGTGCTGGCACTGGTGCGAACCGACAACCGGTATTGGCCGTTGGGCAGATCGGTGAGCCGCTGGCTGATGCTGCGGTCGGTCAAGTTGCCGGAGCCCTGCCATTTGTTGAAATAGCTGCTGCCAGTCTTGGCAGGCAGGTAGTTGGCATACTCCACCTCGAAGGCATCGTCCTGCGAGAGTGTCCACCCCACAGGCTGCTTGGCGTGGAAGTTGTTATAGCGTGTGCCGTCGGCATTGGTGATTATATATGAGACATCGATGGGGTTCTCCTCGGAAGCCTTGCCAAGATTCTCGACGGCGGCGATATACTTTCCGCGAAGAATAGCGTAGAAGTCATAGTGGCCGATGCGAGTGCCTGTGGCATTGCCGGCAATTTCGTCGGTGTCGTCCCAGTGGCCGATGTTCTGACCGCCCTTGTTGTTGGTCAGTGTCCAGCCTGCCTCAGGCAGATAGGCAGGTGAGACATAGCAGCGGTCTGTCCAGCCCTCACCGTTGTTCTCGGTGCGATAGTACCATGTTGAGTTGTCGGCAGAGTGCAGGCAGTTGTCGGCATCGCCCACGCCTGTGATGATGAGCCATTTGGCGGCATCGCCCTTGGCACCTGAATAGTTGTTGTTGTCGAAAGCATCCATCATCCAAAGCGCATCCCTGTTGGCTTCAGGATAGACATCGGACTGATACCACATTGTCTTGTTTGCGGTGCCCTGATGATTGCCAGCACCAAGCACAAGGCCGTTGTCGGTGCCATAGTCGTAGATGGCAAAGAAACACTGGCTCACGTCCTCAGGCAGTTCGGTCAGCTTCTGCCAACCCTTGGCCTCGGCGTGCCGCTCGCCCACCTCCTTCGGCGTGTAGAGCACCACGCGCTCGGCACGGAACTCCTGTGTGGCGGATCCGTTGAGCAGGTTGGCCTGGAAGCCGATGTACAGTTCCGTCTCTTCATCAAGCTGGAAGTAGAGTCCCTGCACCTTCATGTCGCCCGTACAGTTGTTGATGCCGTAATAGGCGATGGACTGCGTGGGTATGTCGACAGTGCTACAGAGTGTCTTGCTGACAAACATATAGGCCTGCTGGCTCATGTTGTAGGTGGTGTTGTAGGCAGCACCGAAGTAGTACTTGCCTGCGGGCATGGTGACTTTGCGATAGATGCGTGCGTTCGTCAGGTCGCCGCTGTTGTTGCTGCCGGCATCGTTCCATACACCGAGCATCAGTGCCTCGTTGCCCGAATACTTGTCGAGTCCCTGCTTCGTGCCGTCGCCGCCGTTGGGTATGTTGAAATTCTCAACCGTCCAGTTCATCGGTTTGCCGAAACGGTTAGTGCCACCGGCGGCACGGGTGAAGCCAGAACCTTCAATGAGATACTGAGTGGTGAGGTTTTCTTCGATGGCGCTGTTGAAAGCACCGCCCTTGTTCAGGCCGTCGTTAGCAAAGACGCGGTAGGCATCTGAGAGGGATTCGCGGGCAGCGGTGCATTCCCCGTCGGTGGAACCGGCAGGCACATTTTTAGCTGCTGCAAGGGCCGCACGCAGGGCATCGAGCTTCAAGACGTTCACCTTGCCCGTATTATAGGGATGAGCCTGAGCGGCCAGTGCATCGACGGCAGCCTCCATCTCTGAGACCATCGATTGCAGCACCTCGTAGGCCGAGCGCGTCTCTTCCTTGAAAGTGATACAGAACACGGGAGCGATAGCGTTGGGCTTGGTGGCAGGCACCATCACGGTAAGGCCGTCGAAACTATGTGTGAACTCCACCTCGCCGCCGCCTAACAATTCAACCTTGTCCACCTCGCCGCTATAGGAAGGCTCGGTGATGGAGAAAGCCTTGAACTGGAACTCACCGGCAGCGGGCCAGCGCATGATAGTGGCATAGACCTTGCCGTCCTTCTCCACATAGCGCACATCCTGAGCCGAATAAGCCTGTCCTTCGTTGAATCCCTGGGCGGTCATGGGGTTGGCAGCCTCGGCTAAGGGGCCTTCGCCGAACGACTTCCATGTACGGGTGCCATAGATGCTCTCGCTGTTGATGTCCATCCACGCCTTGATGCCTGCGAGCACGTTGCGCTCATTCTGGTCGATGGTGCCATTGCCGCGAACGGGCACTGAGAGCAGTAGGTTACCGTTCTTCGACACGATGTCGACCAGCATGGAGATGACCTGTTCGGCACTCTTGTAGCTGGTGCGGTTGATGTTGTAGTGCCAGTCGCCGATGCAGGTACAGGTCTGCCAGTACTTGGCCTGTGGACGGTCGGGAATGCCGCGTTCCACGTCCCAGAGTATCGACTCTTTCTGCGAATCGTTCAGAATCTTGCCCATCGTCACCACCTGCTGCTGTCCGTCGTGTGCGTTGGCACTCTTGTTATAATAGTGTGCCAGGATGTTCAGGCCGATGCTCTCATCGCAGCCATAGAAAGGCAGCACAGTATCGTCGAAATAAATCATGTCGGGCTGATAGTCGTTGATGCACTGCAGCACGCGGTTCTGGAACTTCATCTTGTAAGCCTCAGAAGGCAGCGACGCGCCGTTGCCCCAGTCCCACTGGCTATGGATGGTGCCACTGCTCTCCCAACCCGAACTGTGGGTATGGTTCTGTGCATACAGCTCCTGGGGATCATAGCCGTCCCACCATTTTCCTGCACCGTCGGCCTTGGTCAGGTTGCCGTCGAACGACTGCGACGGCTCTAACCATGTCCAGGCGTGGCTGGCATGCATCGACACGCCGAGGGGCAGTCCGTTGGCCTTACAGGCATCGCTCCATCCTTTCACGATGTCGCGCTTCGGGCCCATGTTCACGGAGTTCCACTCCTGATAGGGTGAGTTCCACAGGTCGAAATTGTCGTGGTGGTTGCCTAATGTCATGAAGTAGCGGGCACCCACGCTCTTGTACAGAGCCACCAGCTCCTCGGGATTCCACTGGTCAGCCGTCCAGTCGCGAATGAGTTCCTTCAGTCCGTAGTCATTCGGATTGCCGAAGTGACTCACATGCCAATTGTACTGGTCGCTGCCCTGATAATACATGAAACGGGCATACCAGTCACCGTCCTCAGCCTGACACTGTGGTCCCCAATGAGCCCAGATTCCGAACTTTGCATCCTTAAACCATTCAGGACACTCCCACTGAGACACGCTCTCCCAGTTCGGAGCAAACTGTCCCTCCTGAACCGGCACGTCGGGCAGCTGCGCACTGGCCGTCGTGGCAGCCAGCACCAGCATAGAAAGTAATTGTTTTTTCATAGAACAAATGAATTTTGATTGTTAGTATATATTTTCACGGTGCAAAGTTATGGCTTATCGTTGAAATAGACAATTAAAAAATTGGCCTCTAATAGGACAATATTAACAAATTATCATTTTGTCCTATAAAAAAGACGCACAATGATGCCTTTAACCAGAAGATTATGCTTACCTTTGCAGCACATTGTCCACTTGGTTTTCATAAAAACTAAACATGATACAGATACCCGTAGAATCGTTTAACCTGCAGTTGCTCAACGTAGGGCTGGCCCAGCTCAATGGCGACTGGAACTGGAAGGACGTGAACTCGCCCTTCACTCGCATCTACCTTGTCAAGGAGGGTAAGGCCACTCTGCACTTTACCGACAAGTCAGTCAGCCTACGTCCCGGCCATCTGTATATCATACCGGCCTATACCCTGCACTCCTATGAGTGCGACGGACTGTTTACACACTATTACCTGCATGTGTACGAGGGTTTTAAGAGCGAGATGAACATGATGGAGCTCTACGACTTCCCCACCGAAGTGACGGCTACCAACGATGACGAGCAAATCCTGCAACGCATGTGCGAGCAACTGCCGCATGCCCAACTGCCCGAAAGCGACCCGCAGGCGTATGACAATGCGACGCAACTGAGCAGTTATATCGAGCGCTTCCGCGATATGCCGCTCTGGCAGAAAATGAATTTGCGCGGTGCCATTCTGATGCTCTTCTCGCGGTTCATGCGCGAGGCCACCCCACACCTGTGGACAACCGACGAACGGCTGCAGCGAGTACTGAAATATATCCATACCCACATCACCCAGGACATCGACATCGACAACCTGGCCGATGTGGCCTGTCTCACCAAGCCCTATTTCATCCGCCTCTTCAAACATGAACTGGGCATCTCGCCTTTACAATATATTAACACCAAGAAAGTGGAACGCGCCCAACTGCTGCTCTACATGACCGACATGCCTGTAAAAGAGGTGGCCTACGCCCTCGGCTTCAGCGACCACAGCTATTTCATCCGCATGTTCCGCAAACAGATGGACATTACGCCACAGGACTATCGTGAACGCATGAGACACTGATTTCTATATAAAAATCCCCATAACGTTTGTTGTTTTCAATAAATTGCATATCTTTGCCCGTATGAAACGACTTCTTTATATCTGTCTGCTGCTTCTGACTACATTATTGTCAACAGCACAAACCAACATCCGCCAACGTCAATTAACTATGGACAATGGCTTGTCGACCAATGCCATCCGTCATATTGCCCAAGACAAACGGGGCTTTATCTGGATTGGAACAGCCAATGGCCTGTGCCGCTACGATGGCGCGACCGTTCACTGCTACCGCCTGTCGGAGGTCGATGCCATGCACGGTGTCAACGCCCTGCTGATGCTCGACGACGGCGACCTGCTGGTGGCCAACAGGCAGGCTGTCTACCGTTTCCGATTCAGCACCGAAGAGTTTGAGCCCCTTCCCATTGAGAAAGACATCGACGTGACTTCGATGGCCCGCGACTTGGACGGCAACCTGTGGGTCTCGACCCGCAACCAGGGTATCGTGCGTTATTCCGACGACGGCGACGAGCCACAAGTAGCCTTTTACCATTTGAACGAGGCCGGCGACAATGTCGACCAAGTGTATGCCGATGCCAACAACCAACTGTGGGCCTTGTGCAAGGACAGTCCCTCGGCTATCTGGCGGCTGAACAAGAACACCAACCAGTTTGTCCCCGTCGACCTGCTCAGTCCTCAGCCCTACGGCAGCGTGACCATGCTGCAGGACAGCGAGCAACGCCTGTGGATCGGCACTTGGGAACACGGGCTGATGCTCATGGATGCCGACGGCACGCTGCACCCCATGCCCATCATGGACAGCGGCCACTGCCAGCACATCCGTGCGCTCTTCGAGCTGTCGGCCACACGCTTGTTGGTAGGCTGCGACGACGGCCTTTGGCTTTTCGACACCCAGCAGCACACCTACACCCTCTATGCCCCTTTGCGGTTTGTGCAGGCCATTGCCCGCGACCACGAAGGCGGCCTTTGGGTGGGAACCGCCCATAGCGGCATCACCTACCTGTCGCCCATTGCCCAGCGCTTCACCCACTCGCCCGTGGGCCTTACCGCCCGTATCTGCGAAGACCAGCGGGGCAACATCTGGATGACACGTGAAGACGGCGGACTGAGCTGTTACCGCAACCACCGCGAAGTGGGTTATTTCAACGGTCGGGAACGCCTCGCCAACCTGAACATCCACTCACTCTGCGCCGACGGCGACAAGCTCTGGATAGGCACCTACAGCGACGGTGTTTACACCTTCAACATCCCCACAGGACAATTGCACCATTATGGGGCAGACAACAGCGAAGAAGCCCTCTACGACCCCAACTCGTGTACCTTGTTGTGCGACCGCAACGGAGCCGTCTGGGTGGCCACGATGGAAGGACTGTGCCGCTACAACGCCAAGACCAACCGCTTTGAGCGCAAGGCGAAAGTGACCTCGGTGCCCACTGACATCGACGAGGACGACAAGGGCCGCCTGTGGGTATCGACCCAAGACAACGGCATCTGGCGCTATGACGGCAAGAGCGGAAAAGTAGCAACGTTCCGCTATGACAGCAAGGACGAGACTTCGCTGAGCGACAACATCGTGAACAGCCTGCTTATCGACGGCAAGGGAACCGTCTGGGCCGGTACGCAGAGCGGCCTGTGCCGCTACAACGAGCAGGCCGACAACTTCGAGCGCATCAAGCTCGATGTGCCCCACCAGCTCATCTCGGCCATCATCGAGGATCAGGGCGTGCTTTGGCTCTCGAGCGACTGCGGCGTGCTGCGCTACGAAGCTGGCAAGAGCCCATTGCGCTTCACCCGACAAGACGGACTCGGCAGCGAGCAGTTCCAGCCCAGTTCGGTGCTCAAGGGCAGTGACGGCTGCATCTATTTCGGCAGCACCAGCGGTTTCGACTCGTTCTACCCCTACCAGATCAAGGTGAACCAGCTCTCGCCGGCTATCTTCATCACCCAGCTCGAACTGAACAACCAGCCCATAGAGGTGGGTACATGGCACCTGCCCACCGCACTCTCGGAAATCGAACAACTCGACCTTTGGAATAACGACAAAGTGTTCAGCCTCTCGTTTGCCTCGCTCAGCTACTGTTCGCCCGAGAAGAACATGTACGCCTACAAACTGGAGGGCTTCGACAAGGACTGGAACAACGTGGGCCACGAGCAGAAAGCCACCTACACCAACCTGCCAGCCGGCAAATACACCTTCTACGTCCGCGCCACCAACAACGACGGCATTTGGTCGGAACAGACGGCACGCTTGCTCATCGAAGTACACCCGCCTTACTGGCTGTCGACCTATGCCAAGATTTTCTATGTCGTGCTGTTCATCGTGCTGATCTATGCCTTCATCCGCGTCAGGCTCTACATGACCGAACGCCGCCACCGTAAGGAGATTGAACGGCTGAACGCCGCCAAACAAGAGGAGATGCGTCAGGCACGCACCGAGTTCTTCACCATGATTGCCCATGAGATCCGCACCCCTGTTTCGCTCATCATCGGCCCGTTGGAACAGATGAAGAACGATGCGTCCATCCAGCCGTCGCCCCTGTTCGACACCATCGACCGTAACGCCCATCGTCTGCTCGAATTAGTGAACCAGCTGCTCGACTTCCGAAAGGTGGAGCAGAACCACATGGAGATGAACTTCGCTCCGCAGAACATGCGCGAACTGTTGCAGTCGATTGCCGACAACTTCAGTGCCGCCTTCAGCAGTAAGGGACATCAGTTCCGTGTCACCCTGCCCGACGAAAACTTTACTGCCGTCGTCGACCGCGAAGCCATCGTCAAGGCTGTGAGCAACCTGCTCTCGAACGCCAGCAAATACACCCGTGACAGCATCAGTCTGGAATGTAAGCCCTTAGCCGACGGACAGCACTTCAGCATCATGGTTTCCGACAACGGACAGGGCATCAAGGCCGACGACATGCCACGCCTGTTCGACCCCTTCTTCCAGGGTCACGGCAACAAGCCCGGAACAGGCATCGGACTGAGCATCGTGAAGCGCATCGTGGAACAGCACCAAGGCACTGTCGACGTGACTTCAGAGCTGGGTCATGGCACCACGTTCACCCTCACCCTGCCCATAGCACAGGCCTATAGCGGCGAAAACCAGCCTGCCCAACCAGCTTCCACACCGGCCAAGGCCGACAGCCTGGCACCAACGGCCGTCGCCCAAGAGCAGAAGCCCGTGATGCTCATCGTCGACGATAACCAGGACATGCTCACCTTCCTCGTCACCACGTTCATGGACAAGTACGAGGTTATCTCAGCCCACGACGGCAGCGAGGCCCTCAAGATTCTGGAGGAATCGCTCGTGGTAAGGGATGGTCAGAAGCCCACCTCGACGGTCGACATCATCATCAGCGACTGGATGATGGCCCAGACCGACGGTCCCGAACTGTGCAGCCGCATGCGCCAGAACGCCGCCACGCGCCACATCCCCTTCATTCTGCTCACCGCCAAAACCGACAGCCAGTCGAAGGTGCAGGCCATGCAGGCTGGCATCGACGCCTTCATCGAGAAGCCCTTCGCGGTGAAGTATCTGGAGGCTTGCATTCAGAACCTGATGAGCCGGCGGTCTGGCCATAACGACATTGCCACCCGATAACAACTGGACCTATTTTAAGTAAAAACAACTTAAAATCGAAGCTAATATGATATATTTTGTTTAATAAAGCGGTGAAAAGGACTGCTTTTTGCGGATTTGTGCGTAAATTTGCAGCCAAAATAAATTGTATCAGCTGATCAGATGAAAAAAATCCATTATGTGCTAAGCATAATGCTGTCCGTTACGACGGCACTCACTTCCTGTCTGGGCGAAGGCAGTTCTGAGGTCTCACTCTACGACGATGCCGTCATCACCAGCTTCACACTTGGCACACTCACACAATACGAACCGGGTACGACCAAAGTGGCGGCTACCCTGACGGGCACCAACTACCCCATGTCGATCGACCATATCAACGGCAAGATTTTCAACCGCACTCCACTGCCTACAGGCACACGTATCGACAGTGTGCTGTGTACGGTGGGTACGCTCAATAATGGAATCGTTGGTCTGCAAAACCTCACCGACGACCAATTTCTCGTCCATAGTTCTTCCAACGCCGTTGATTTTCAGGAGCGCAATCCGCGCATCTTCCGCGTTGTTTCGTCCGATGCCTCTTTCTATCGCGACTATACGGTGACTCTGAACGTGGCCGCCTCCTCAGGCAGCAACTTCACGTGGGGGGCCGCTGTAGCTGACACAGCATTGCTGCGCGATTTCACCGACATGCGCCTGGTGCTGCTGAAGCAGAAGCGGCTCGTGGCCCTCTGCGGCAACGGCACGAACACATTGGTACGCTTCTCCGACGACAACGGCACCACTTGGCATACGCCTGCCACTACGACAGCTCTTGCCGACAGCGCATGGGCCAGTGCCGTGGTGAAGGACAGCACACTCTTCCTGTTCAGCGACGGCCTAATCTACTCGACCGACAATGGCGAAGAGTGGAACAGCACGACTGCCGCCCCACAACTGAAACAACTTGTGGCCACCAGCAAGGGCGAACTCTTTGCCCTCTGCAAGGACAGCACACTGCAGGCTTCAGCCGACAATGGCAGCAGTTGGGTGGAACAGCGTTACGAAGAGTCTTTGAAAACCGACTCCGTAAAACGGCTGTTGGGATTGACAGGCATTGCCAGCACAGCGTTCGACTATCCCGCCAGCTACCACACCGACTATGTGCTTCTGGTGGGCAACAACGGCAGCAAATCAGTGGTATGGAGAAAACTAAGCCACTACGACCCGGTGAAGGCTACCGACACCTGGACAAACATAGCGACTGAGAGCATCAACCGACAGCAATTGCCTGCGCAACAACGGCTGACACTCCTCTATTTCGACGACATGGTCATGGCCATTGGCGATGGCCTCAACGTCTACCAGAGTAAGGATCAGGGCATCACCTGGAACATCAACACCATCTACGCACTGCCTGAGACCATGCTCACCGCCGCCATCGACGGAACGGGCCGCCTGTGCGCTATCGGCAAGAGTGGAAAGGTGTATAGAGGTCTGAAATATTGATCCGCTTCGCGCGCACATAAATATTAAGGTAAAGGATGAAACAGCTCGCCGTTCTCGCCGTCGCATGGCTCGCAGCTATCGCAACCTTGGCACAGGACCAGCCTGAATATCGGCTCGAACTGGGAGCCGGCGCGGGACTGGTGGTCTATGAGGGCGACTTCAACGGCAGCCTCTTCAAAAGCCCAAAGCCCATGGGTACGCTTGTGGCCAAATACAAGCCGAACCCACGCATGGCATGGGCGGCATTGGTAGGCTACGGAAAACTGGGCGGCTCGTCGGACAAGGCCAACACGTGGTATCCGTCGCTCATCGAGCATCCCGTCAGCTTCAGCTCGTCGGTCATTGATGTCAGCCTGCGCTACGAATACAACTTCTGGCCGTTCGGAACGGGGCGCGAATATTACGGCGCACGCAAGATGACACCCTTCATCGCCTTGGGAGTGGGACTCTCGTTTGCCAATGCCGAGACGACACAGGACGGCATTCAGCAGAAAAAATCCTCGGGCAGCCTGCAAATGCCCATCGGAATAGGCGTGAAATACAAACTGGCCGACCGCGCGAACCTCACCGTGGCATGGACGATGCACTTCACGGGCAACGACAAGCTCGACGGCATTGCCGACCCTTACGGCATAGAGAGCACAGGCCTGTTCAAGAACACCGATTGCTACAGCGTGCTGGGTGCCACCATCACCTACGACCTGTGGGAAAAATGCAAGACATGCCATAACGACCGAGAATAATTATGAATTTTGAATTATGAATTATGAATTAGATATGAGCCGCATACCCCAGCACATTGCCATCATCATGGACGGCAACGGGCGCTGGGCCATGGAGCGCGGCAAAGAGCGCACCTACGGCCATCAGGCCGGTGTGGAGGCAGTGAAACGTATCACATCGGAGTGTACCCGACTCGGTGTGAAGTACCTCACACTCTATACGTTCTCCACGGAGAACTGGAACCGACCGGCTGACGAAATATCGGCCCTGATGGGACTGGTGCTCACATCGCTCGAGGACGAAATCTTCATGAAGAACAATGTGCGCTTCCGCGTCATCGGCGACATGAAGCGACTGCCCGAAGCCGTACAGAAAAAACTATGGGAGACCATGGAGCACACGGCAGAGAACGATGCCATGACGATGGTCGTGGCACTGAGCTATTCGAGCCGCTGGGAGATTACCGATGCCGTGCGCGAAATCGTGTGGGACTCATGCAGAAAAATGGTCAACGAAGGCTACGACATAGACGAGCTGATGAAGACCATCACCGAGCAGACCGTCAGTGAGCACCTGAACACTTTCTTCATGCCTGACCCCGACCTACTTATCCGCACCGGCGGCGAACTGCGCATCTCGAACTACCTGTTGTGGCAGATTGCCTACACGGAACTGTACTTCTGCGACACCTACTGGCCCGACTTCGACGAGGCAGAGCTACACAAGGCCATCCAGAGTTTCCAGAACCGTCAGCGCCGTTTCGGAAAAACCGAGGCACAGGTGGAGAATGAAAGTGAAGAGTGAAAAATTTGCATCCGCTCTTAATTAATTCGAAACAATGCAACAAATACTAAAATATTTTTCTGAAGTGAACTATTGGGGAAGGGTTTTGCTGTACGCAACATTCTTCACTCTTCACTCTTCACTCTTCACTCTGAACGTATCGGCCCAGGAGATTTCCTATGCCGGCACGCCGCGACAATGCGAAATCGGCGGACTGGCCGTTGAGGGTGTCGAAGGCTATGAGGACTATGTCATCACGGGCCTTTCAGGACTCTCCGTGGGTCAGGTAATCAGCGTGCCGGGCAACGAAATCACCGAGGCCGTGAAACGCTATTGGAAACACGGACTCTTCTCGAAGGTGCGTATCACCGCCGACAGCATCGTCGACTCACAGGTGTTCCTCACCATCCATTTGGCATTGCGCCCCAAAATCACCGACATCAACTATACCGGTGTGAAGAAGAGTGAGCGCGACGACTTGGAGGCGAAAATCGGCATGGCCAAAGGCATGAGCCTGACCAAGAACCTTGTCGACCGTGCCAAGATCCTCGCAAAAAAATATTTTGACGAGAAAGGCTACAAGAACGCCGAAGTGGACATTCGCCAACGCGACGATGTCACAGGTAAAAACCAAGTGGTGCTCGACGTGAACATCGACAAGAAGGACAAGATGAAGGTGCGCAGCATCATCTTCGATGGCAACACGCATCTGTCCGACAGCAAAATCAAAGGCAGCCTGTTCAGCAAAGGCCACTTTGGCAAGATTCATGAGGCTGGCAAACTCTACAGTTTCCTGAAAGCTAAGAAATTCACGCCCGAACGCTACAACGAGGCCAAGGATAAGCTCATTGAACGCTACAACGAACTGGGCTTCCGCGATGCCACCATTCTGGAAGATTCGGTCTGGACGGTCGACGAAAAGCGGCTGAACGTCTATGTGAAACTCGACGAAGGCGAGAAATACTATCTGCGCAACGTCACATGGGTGGGCAACACTATTGTCACCACCGACTATCTGAACGCAGTGCTGAACATGAAGAAGGGCGACACCTATAACCAGCGGCACATCAGCAAGCGACTGATAGAGGACGATGATGCCGTCCACAACTATTACTATAACAATGGTTATGTGTTCTCGGGTGTCGATCCCGTCGAAGTCAACATTGTGGGCGACTCCATCGACTTGGAGGTACGCATCACCGAAGGTCCGCAGGCCCATCTGAGCAACGTGCGCATCTTTGGTAACGACCGACTCTATGAGGAAGTGGTGCGCCGCGAACTGCGCACTAAGCCGGGCGACCTGTTCTCGAAAGAGGCCATTCAGCGTTCGGCACGCGAAATCGCCTCAATGGGCTATTTTGACCCCGAAAAGGTGACACCCGAAATCACCCCCAACTACACGGACGGTACCGTCGACATCAACTGGAACCTGGAACAGAAGTCCAACGACCAGCTGGAACTTTCGCTCGGTTGGGGCCAGACAGGTATCATCGGCCGCGTGGGCGTGAAGTTCACTAACTTCTCCATGCGCAACCTCTTAGGCAAGAACAAGCTGCACCGGGGCATCCTTCCTTCGGGCGACGGCGAGCAGATCGGCCTCAACTTCCAGACTAACGGCCGTTACTATAGTTCCGTCTCCGCCAACTATTCTACGGGCTGGTTCGGCGGCAAGCGCCCCAACGCCCTCAACGTGGGTGTCTACTACTCGAAGCAGAGCGACGTGTCGAGTACCTATTACAACAACTCGTGGATGAACTCGCTCTACGGTTACTATGGCGGATATGGCAGCTACAACTCCGGCTACTACAACAACTACGATAGCTATCTCGACGACGACAAGTATGTGAAGCTGTTCGGTGTTTCCCTCGGCTGGGGCAAGCGCCTGCGCTGGCCCGACGACTACTTCCAGCTCTCGACCACGGTGGCCTATCAGCGCTACATGCTGAAAGACTGGCGCTATTTCCTTATCTCCAATGGTAACTGTAACAACCTGAACTTTGGAGTGGCCCTAACACGTACATCAACTGACAACCCATTGTTCCCCCGCCACGGTTCGGAGTTCAGCCTTTCCGTAACCCTGACACCGCCTTGGTCGCTCTTCGACGGAAAAGACTATGCCAACTTGGCCACGGCAACCACCTACCAGAACGACCGCGAACGCTATAATTCCGAGCAACAGGAGAAATACCGCTGGGTGGAATACCACAAGTGGAAGTTCAAGACACGCACCTTTACCGCACTCACCAACGGCCAGAAATGCTTCGTGCTGATGACCCGCATCGAGATGGGCTTGCTTGGCTCCTACAACACGGACAAGAAATCGCCCTTCGAGACCTTCTACATGGGTGGCGACGGCATGAGCGGCTACTCCACCAGCTATGCCGAAGAGACCATCGGCCTGCGCGGTTACGAGAACGGTTCGCTGACCCCTTACGGCAAGGAGGGCTATGCCTATGACCGCTTCACGCTCGAACTGCGCTATCCCTTCATGCTCGGCAACACCACCATCTACGGCCTGACCTTCGCCGAGGCCGGTAATGCATGGAACAACACGCGCGACTTCAACCCCTTCTCCATGAAGCGGTCGGCAGGTGTCGGCGTGCGCATCTACCTCCCCATGGTCGGCCTGATGGGTATCGACTGGGCCTACGGCTTCGACAAGGTCTACACAGGCACCTCGCAGGAGTCCAAGGGCGGCAGCAACTTCCACTTCGTGCTCGGACAAGAGTTCTAATGATCCCCCTACCCCTTCCGAGGGGAGGTAACACAATAAAAAAGAAGAAAGAAATGAAAAAAAATTTTATGATGAAACGACTGATGACATTAGCCCTGCTAATGATTCTTCACTCTTCACTTTTCACTCTTCACTCTATGGCCCAAAAGTTCGCACTTGTCGACATGGACTATATCTTCAAGAACATCCCGGCCTACGAACGGGCCAACGAACAACTGGCCCAGGTGTCGCGCAAGTGGCAGGCCGAGGTCGACGCACTGACCACTGAGGCGCAGACCATGTACAAGACCTATCAGAACGAAGTGGTGTTCCTCTCAGCCGAACAGAAGAAGACCCGTCAGGATGCCATCATGGAAAAAGAGAAGCAGGCCGCCGAGCTGAAGCGCAAGTACTTCGGCCCCGAAGGCGAGTTGTTCAAGAAGCGCACATCGCTCATGTCGCCCATTCAGGAAGAGGTCTACAATGCCGTGAAGGACATTGCCGACCTGCGTGGCTACCAGCTTGTGCTCGACCGCGCCAGCGACACGGGCATCATCTTCGGTTCGCCCAAGATCGACATCTCCGACGAGGTGCTGCGCAAACTGGGATACAGCAATTGATTTTAGCCCCCTAAGGGGCCTGGGGGTCTGAACAGGCGCAGATTCCCCATAACACTAACTCATAAAAATGTGTCTGATAAACGCTTGTTCAGACCCCCACCCCCCTAACTTAGGGGGTAAAGAAACAATGAAAAAATTTATCATCTGCGCTATTTGCGCAATCTGCGGTCTCACCGCACAGGCACAGACCCAGGCCAAGTTCGGCCACGTGAACACTCAGGAAATCATTCAGGCCATGCCCGAATTTACCACAGCACGCAACGAGATCGAGACCCTCACCCAGCAGTATGAGGCCGACTTGAAATCGATGCAGGACGAGCTCCAGAAGAAGGGAGAGGCTTTCGACAAAGAGGCAGCCACCCTGCCCGATAACATCAAGCAGCGTCGTCAGCAGGAACTGCAGGACATGTACCAGAAGATCCAGCAGAGCTTCCAGGACAACCAGCAGGCTCTCCAGAAGGCCCAGCAGGAGAAGATGCAGGCCATCCAGACCAAGGTACTCGATGCCATCAAGACAGTCGGACAGTCTGGCAGTTTCGTCTACATCATGGAGATGGGTGCTGGCATCCCTTACATCAGCACCACGCTTTCTGAGGATGTCACCGCCAAGGTGAAGACCCAGCTCGGTCTGAAGTAAACAGACATTGTATTATAGCAAACCGTCCAAGACTCTTGATTCGGGTCTTGGGCGGTTTTTTGACAAAAGACGCGAAAGGAGGCAAGCGATGGAAAACAGAGACATCAAACAAGTGTTGAAGGCGTACTATGGGTATGACTCATTCCGTCCCATGCAGGAGGAAATCATTCTCCATACCGTCAACGGCGGCGATTCGCTGGTTCTGATGCCGACGGGGGGCGGCAAGTCTTTGTGCTTTCAGATGGCAGCCCTGATGATGGAGGGGATGGCTGTAGTAGTCTCTCCACTCATCTCTCTGATGAAGGACCAGGTGGGCAGTCTGCAAGCCAACGGCATTATGGCGGAAGCACTGAACAGCGGCAACGATGAAGGACTGAACAGCAACATCATCGAACGCTGCATGAAGGGGCAGGTGAAGCTGTTGTATATTTCTCCCGAACGACTGGTGGGGGGAATGATGCACCTGCTACAACAAGCCCATGTGTCACTGATTGCCATCGACGAGGCTCATTGCATATCGAGCTGGGGGCACGACTTCCGTCCCGAATACACCCAGTTGGGACTGTTGCGCGAACTGTTTCCGAAGGTTCCCATCATGGCCCTCACCGCCACTGCCGACAAAATCACTAAGCAAGACATCCTGGTGCAGCTCCACATCGAGCATGGGCGGACATTCATCGGCTCTTTCGACCGTCCGAACCTGAGTCTTGACGTGAAGCGCGGCTATTCGGCACGCGAGAAACTGCGCTCGCTTTTGGACCTGATCAGCAGGCATGCCGGGGAAAGCGGCATCATCTACTGTCTGGCACGAAAGACAACAGAAGACCTTGCCGCGAAGTTGAGGAAAGAGGGCATCTCCGTAGGAGTGTATCATGCCGGTCTGCTCAATACCGAACGGAACCGTGTCCAGGACGACTTCGTGACGGACAAAATACAGGTGATTTGTGCCACCATTGCCTTCGGTATGGGCATCGACAAGAGCAACATCCGCTTTGTGGCCCACTACAACCTGCCGAAGAGCATTGAGAGTTTCTATCAGGAGATCGGTCGTGGCGGGCGCGACGGCCTGCCCTGCGAAACCGTCCTCTATTATAATCTTGGAGACATTATCACCCTGCGCAAGTTTGTGGAGGAGAGCGGACAGAAGGAGATCAATCTGGAAAAACTGCAACGCATGCAGGAATATGCCGAGGCACAGGTTTGCCGTCGGCGCATTCTGTTGAACTATTTTGGTGAGACCAGCGACAAAGGTTGTGGCAACTGCGATGTCTGCCACACGCCCCCACAGGTCTTCGACGGCACCATCATTGTCCAAAAAGCGCTGTCCGCCATCATGCGTACAAACGAGTCGGTCGGCTTTACGGTGGCTATCGACATCTTGCGCGGCAACCTGTCTGCCGAAATCGTTTCCCACAACTACAACCAGTTGAAGACCTTTGCCGCCGGGCGCGACATTCCCTATCGCGACTGGCACGACTATCTGTTGCAGATGCTCCAAATGGGATTCATAGAGATTGCCTACAACGAAGACCGGCATATTCATGTCACCCAACTGGGAAAGGACATCCTTTTGGGCAAACGCAACATACAACTGGCCGTCATCAATCGTGAAGACTTCACTGTCAAAGCCCGGCGAAAAAAGCTGCAGGAAGAACAGCGGACAATCTCTGCACCCGTCGTGGGCAACGAGAATATGGAACTGTTCGACCGTCTGCGCGACATTCGCAAACGTATTGCCGAAAAGAACCAATGGCCGGCATACGTGGTCATGTCAGACCGTTCGCTCCATGCCCTCGCGTCAGAACAGCCAACGACTCTTCAGGCCTTTGGCAACATCTTCGGCATCGGCGAGCACAAGCGCGATGCCTACGGAGAGCAGTTTATTGCGGTCATCAAGGAGTATGCTGCTGACAAAGCAGAGACACCTTCCCAGATGGCCGGAGAAGCCGTCGATCACAGTTGGTTCAATGAACTGGAACAGAAGTTAGACCGCCTACAGCTGGAAAAGGCCCGTATCGAAGAACAGATACAGGAGCTTCGTTCCCAAATACAGCATCAGATGGAGGAACGGCATGTGGAGAAATTGGAGTCGGAAAAATACAGTGTCAGCTATTTCCCCACCCGGACCGTCATGCAGTTCGACAGCAAAGCCTTCAAGGAGGAGCATGAAGACCTGTATTCCTCCTACTGCAAGCCCAAAGAAAAGGAGGCCTCGTTAGTGATTAAGCAGAAAAAAACATGAAAAACTTGCAGACATCAGGATTTTCCTTTACCTTTGCAGGGATTAAATAGTAAATATCAATTTGTTATATTCTAAAACGATGCTTACAATGAATAAAAAATGGGTATTGGCAATCGCACTTCTTGTTTTTCTTCCTATGGCTCTCCTGGCCCAGGAGGTGTCGGCTGAAGAAGAGACGACAGAACCTTCCGACACAACTACGCTTATCCGTCCGTCACTCATTTGCTTCGGCTATCTGAGCTACGATGCCGCCCTGAAGAGCATGCCAGAATATGCCAGTGCGCAGGAGGCCATTCAGACTAACCGCACGGCTTTCGAGCAGGAGATGCAGCGCGTGGAGAACGAGTTCAACGAGAAGTATGAGTCGTTCCTCGAAGGACAGAAGGATTTTCCACGCACCATTCTGCTGAAACGCCAGAATGAGTTGCAGGAACTCATGAAACGCAACCTGGAGTTCAAGGCACAGGCCCACGAGGAACTGCAACAGACGGAAGAACGAGTCATGAAGCCCGTTCACGACCGCCTCAACGAGGTGCTGGCCGAGGTGGCCCGTGAGTTCAGTCTGGCCCTGATCATCAACACCGATACCAACGCCTGTCCTTTCATCGATCCCCGTATGGGCATGAACATCCAAGAAGAGGTGAACGGATATCTGAAAAGCAAGAAGTGAGAAGAGGAATGTGTGATTCTGGTCCCATTGGCATTTTCGACAGCGGCTACGGCGGACTGACCATCCTCGACGGCATCCGCCAGTTGCTTCCTGAATACGACTACTTGTATTTGGGCGACAATGCCCGGACTCCCTACGGCCCGCGTTCCTTTGAAGTCGTTTACGAGTTCACCCGTCAGGCTGTCCATTTCCTCTTTGAGCGCGGTTGTCAGTTAGTCATCCTCGGCTGCAACACCGCTTCGGCCAAGGCCCTGCGCAGCATTCAGCAGAACGACCTTCCACATTGGGATCCCAACCGCCGCGTGTTGGGTGTCATCCGCCCCACAGCCGAAATCATCGGCAACCTCACCCGCACCCGTCATATTGGCGTGTTAGCCACCGAGGGAACCATCAAGAGCGAGAGCTACAACCTGGAAATCCAGAAGCTTCACCCCGACATCAAGGTCTCGGGTGTGGCCTGCCCGTTCTGGGTGCCGTTGGTGGAATACAACGAGGCCGACTCGCCCGGAGCCGACTATTTCGTGAAGAAGCGCATCGACCAGCTGATGGAGCTGGACCCTCAGATCGATGCCATCATCTTAGGCTGCACGCACTATCCGCTACTGATGCCGAAGATCAAGAAGTTTGTCCGTCCCGACGTGCAGATTATTGCCCAGGGCAAATATGTTGCCAGTTCACTGAAGTCTTATTTGGAACGCCATCCTGACCTTGAGCAACGCTGTTCCAAGCACGCCACCACTCACTATCTCACCACCGAGAACCCCGAAACCTTCCGCGAGCACGCCCAGATTTTCCTGCACGAACCTGTCGAAGTAGAGAAAATCACACTGGGGTAACCACCATTCCAACCGATTCATCACACCTTTGCAAAAATAACAGAAGTATATGCAAGAAACCAGACAAAACAAAATAGCCCGACTGCTACAGAAGGAGCTGAGCATAATTTTCCAAGAACAGACACGTGCCATGCGCGGCGTGATGGTCAGTGTGACACGCACCAAGGTGTCGCCCGACCTCAGCATCTGTACGGCCTATCTGAGCATCTTCCCCTCCGAGCGCGGTGAAGAGCTGCTTGCCAACATCGAGAAAAGCAACCAGCAGATTCGCTATGCCCTCGGACAGCGCGTGCGCCATCAGTTGCGCATCATTCCCGAACTGCGCTTCTTTATCGACGACTCGCTCGACTATATCGACCGCATTGACGAACTATTGGGACGACCCACCACCAGCTCCTCCCTGAATGGAGGGGAGTAATTACCACACAAGGTCATGGGTGCCAGCATCAACAATCTGTCAACCCCCCTCCATTCAGGGAGGGGATGGGGAAAGGTCTCTTTCTTCATTGCCCGTCGCTACCTTTTCTCGAAAAAGTCGACCAATGCCATCAATGTCATCAGCGGCATCTCGGTGGTCGGTGTGGCCGTGGCCACCATGGCCTTAGTGGTGACGTTGAGCGTGTTCAACGGCTTCAGTGATCTTGTCGCCACCCTCTTCACGGCCTTCGACCCGCAGTTGGAGCTGACCCCCAAGGAGGGAAAGACAGCCCCTGCCGACGATCCCGTGCTGACCGAAATCCGGCAACTGCCGCAGGTGAGCGTGGCCACCGAATGCGTGGAGGATCTGGCGTTAGTGGCCTATCGCGACCGTCAGGCCATGGTGACCATCAAAGGTGTCGACGATAATTTCGACCAGCTCACCCATATCCGCGAAATCCTCTATGGCGACGGCCAGTTCGAGCTGCACGCCGCCGATCTCCAGTATGGCATTTTGGGCATCCAACTGGCCGAGCAGTTGGGCATGGGCTACCGCTTCGACGAGCCGCTGAAGGTCTACACGCCGCGCCGCGAGGGACAGGTGGACATCACCGCCCCCGAAGAAGGCTTCGTCGAGGACGAGCTTTATTCGCCAGGCGTGCTCTTCGCCGTCATGCAGGCAAAATACGATAAGGGCTATGTGCTCACCTCCGTAGGTTTTGCCCGTCGCATCTTCGACCAGCAGGGCATGCTCTCCTCATTAGCCCTGCGGCTGAAGCCCGGCAGCGACTTTGAGGCCGTGAAGAGCGAGATCAAGCGCATTGCCGGCGACCGCTACCATGTACGCGACCGCTATGAGCAACAGGACGAGACTTTTCGCATCATGAAGGTCGAGAAGCTCATCGCCTATATTTTCCTGACTTTCATTCTGATGGTGGCCTGTTTCAACATTATCGGCTCCCTATCCATGCTCATCATCGACAAGCGTGAGGATGTGGTGACACTGCGCAATCTTGGGGCCAGCGACCGTCAGATTTCCCAGATCTTCCTTTTCGAAGGCCGCATGATCTCGGCCTTCGGTGCCGTGATTGGTATTGTCATGGGGTTGTTGCTCTGCTGGATTCAGCAGACCTTTGGCATCATTGCCCTTGGCTCCAGTGCCGGCTCGTTCATCGTCGACGCCTATCCCGTGAGTGTCCACTTCACCGACGTGCTGCTGGTGTTCGTCACCGTTCTCGTCGTCGGCTTCCTGTCAGTGTGGTATCCCGTCAGGTATTTTTCAAAGAGGCTGTTGGATATGTAATATTTCGCGGATGATGCTCCAAAATGGCTTGGCGCAGGGCCTGGTTGGAGAGGTGGATGTAGATTTCAGTGGTGCCTATCGACTCATGGCCTAAGAGGGCCTGAATGACACGCAGGTCGGCACCTCCCTCCAAGAGAGCCGTGGCAAACGAATGGCGCAGCGTGTGGGGTGAGATGGTCTTCCCGATGCCAGCCAGTTCGGCCTGCTGTTTCAGCATGATGAGCACCATGGTGCGTGTCAGATGCGCACCGCGACGGTTCAGGAAAAGGAAGTCCTCCTCACCCGGTTTGATCTTCAGTTCATTGCGCCAAGGCAGGTAGTTGTCTATTTCTCTTAGGGCGATGTCGGAAATAGGCACCAACCGCTCCTTCGCTCCCTTTCCCATGATGCGAACGAAACGCTCCTCGCGATAAAGCTGCGAACAGCGCAACGTGACAAGCTCGCTGACCCGCAGTCCACAGGAGAAGAGCACCTCGATGATGGCGCGGTTACGGTGTCCTTCGGGTTTCGACAGGTCGATGGAGCTTTTCAGGCTGTCCACCTCCTCTATTGTCAGATATTCGGGCAGATGCTCTCCCAATATCGGCGACTCCAACAGTTCCGAAGGATCCTGCTCCATGTAGCCGTCGGTCACCATAAAGCGGAAGAACGCCCGCACGCCGCTCAATATGCGGCATTGCGAGCGTGGTCCCACACCAATGTCATGCAGTCCGGCGGCAAAATTCTGCAAGTCCTCCAACTGAGTCTCCGTGACGTTTCTGCCCTCCTGAGACAGGTAGGCCAACAGCTTGTCCACGTCGCGTCCGTATGCATCGAGCGTGTTCACGTTGGCCCCGCGCTGCAGTTTCAGGTAGCGCAGAAACTTGCTTTTCAATATCTCCGTTTGCTTTGGCATGACGCAAAGGTACAAAGAAACAGGAGAAAAGCAAAGGGAAAACCGTATTTTTTATTTCTTCAGCAAAATTCATAATGCATAATTATTTCTACACTTAATTTGCAGAATATCGGGGGAAAGTTGTATCTTTGTAGCCGTGAAACCACTAAACAATGAGAATTATGGCGAATGAGAGTAGAATGCAGAAGTGGCTCGACATCGTTGACCGCGACATTGATGTAGCAGAATGGCTACAGGTGGGTGGGCGTTGGCTATACGTCGCCTTCGAGTGCCATCAGGCACTGGAGAAGACCATCAAGGCCTACTGGTGCGGCACCCGCGACGACAACCCTCCCTACATCCACGACCATAACCGGCTACTGGAGCTATGCGGGCTTGCAGAGAAAATGAGCGATGAGCAGCGGGACTTCATCGACATGATGAAACCGATGTATATCGCCGCCCGATACCCGGAGCACAAACAGCGTGTCGCAGCCACGCTGAACGAGCAAACATGCAAAGACATCGTAGAACAAACAAAACAGTTCAGGCAATGGATACTCCAAGAATACTCAGCCGCGATGAAGCCATCCAGCTCGTCCGACGCTACAAGCAAGTGATTGCCCCACGATTCAACGGCCAGGTGAAGGTGATGATGTACGGCTCCTACGCCAAGGGTACTCCTAACCCGTGGAGCGACATTGACGTGGCGGTCATCATCCCCAAGGTCAACGATGACGAATGGCTGAAGCAGTCCACCGCACTCGTCCGCGACGGGCGACAGGTGACAAGCCTCATAGAACCGGTGCTCATGGAGGATCATGAGGACAGCATCCTCTTCAATGACGTGATGCATACGGGTATAGCCGTATAAACCTCATCCCTCGCACAGAAAAATATCCGCCGAAACATCCTATGTGATGTCTCGGCGGATATTATGCATTATGCATTATGAATTCGTCTGTCTGTCACAGAATGATATGACTACCCCCAACCTCTCCCGTTTAGGGAAGGGGTCGGGGGGTGGAGTCTTTTTAATATTCCTCTTCCTCCTCGTCCCAGACTGTGCGCTGGCGGCTCCAGGCATCGCCTTGGTCGC